>CADBTO010000123.1 GCA_902797565.1 uncultured Lachnospiraceae bacterium | reverse complement strand
GCTTTCACATATCCCTCCAGGCCGCCGGACTTGATCTTGTACCAGCCGTCCTTCTCGCCCAGGATATCTGCACGGTTCATGCTGTAAAGCTTCCCAAGTACTCTGGAATCCTGGCTTGCACCGCTTCGAACATTCACATAATCAGATACATTCGTAATTCCGATCTTTGCAATTTTCTTTGCCTGTGCTTCCTGCTTTGCCACTGCCGTGTCAATCGCTTCTGCGGTAATATCTGAAATAGCTCCACGGATCCCTGATACTGTGGTATAGCTATTCTGATTTGCCTTTTCCTGATTAACCGAAATCGAAGCCGCTACGCCTGCGTTCGGAGTTGCTTCTGCCGGTGTTGCAAAAGCGGTAGAACCCATCACAATTCCTGCTGCCAATGACAAAGAAGCGACCTTCACTTTACGATTACGATTCATTTTCTTATAACCTCCTAAATCCCTGTCAGACGAATAACCCCTATCAAGATTTACATCCATTCTGCCTTCTCTTCAAGTGTTAACCCTTTGATTCCCCTTTATCAAAACCCGGCTCCCTGCCGGAATAAATCTGACTTCTTCAAATCTATTACAAATCTATTACATTTGACTGCTACATTATAGCAACACATTTTTTTTCTGTCAAGCGTTTTGAAATGATTTTGTAACAATTTAGCACTTTTGGCAAATCGAACGATTTCGTCAGAAGTTCATAGTCGGTTTTTCACAATTTTCACCACAGAAATTCGTTTGAATCTACCTATAAACTCACCTTTTGGCTATGTTGTTCCATCACAAACCCTTGAAGAACAACGATTTAACAAAAAATGCAGAATCCTGATACCCACCGTGCGGCGTATTTTCCCCCTCCGTTCCATGAACTGGGTATGTAACAAAAACCGGTTCCAAAATCAAAAAACTCCGTAGCATTTTGCGAAAATGTTACGGAGATATTACGTACATGTTAAGACTTTTGCATCAAATTATTGTGCGTTAAGATACCTCTCTACGGATGTGATGGCATTCGCACCGTCCGCAGCGGCTGTAATCACCTGACGAAGCTGCTTCGTCCGGATATCTCCCGCCGCAAAAATCCCAGGTATCGAAGTTTCGCAATTTTCGGACGCAATCAGATAGCCTGCATCATCTGTCTCAGGCAATCCGGACAGTTCCGCTGTGCAAGGCTGGATACCGACCGCCATGAAGACGCCGGATACCGGAAGTTCCCCTTCCTCATTTGTCTTCACATTCCGGATCCGCAGTTTTTCGACTTTGAAGTTCCCAACGACCTCATCCACAACCGTGTCATACAAAATGGTTATTTTTTCATTGGAACGCACCTTGTCCTGAAGCACCTTCGCTCCCCGCAGCGCATCCCGCCTGTGGATCAGGAAAACCTGCTTCGCAAACCGGGACAGGAAGATCGCGTCTTCCAGCGCCACATCCCCGCCGCCCACAACGGCCACATCCTTATTCCGGCAAAATGCGCCATCACAGGTCGCGCAGTAGGAAACGCCCATCCCGGCCAGTTCGCTCTCACCGGGGCAGCCGAGCCTGCGATGCTCCGCGCCGAGTGCCAGAACCACGGCACGCCCCTCATAATCGCCCTTGTCCGTATGGAGGATCTTTGTCCTGCCCTGATCCTCGATCCCCTTGATCCACGCCGTCTCGAAAACCACGCCCAGCCGGTCTGCATGCGCCCGAAATTCCATCCCCAGATCTGCGCCGCCGATCGCCGGCAGACCGGGATAGTTATCCACTTCGTATGTGGTCGCAATCTGGCCGCCATCGACCGGATTATTTGAAAGCACGACCATGGACAACCCTGCACGCGCCGCATAGATCGCAGCCGAAAGCCCCGCCGGGCCGTTCCCTGCGATGATCACATCGTATATCATAACATACCTCCCAATAAATTTTTTATTTTTTTCTCGTTTTTTCTTGAAAACATAACGGTTCTGTGCGATAATAGAGGGTACACGAAACTTGTTGTTTTCCGGGGCATTCCCTCCCCGGACCATGGATGAAGAAGAAAGGAGAAGAAGCATGAGCATCCAAAGTTTATCAGCGATACCTTTGGCATCAATGGACACCAATTCTGATATCGGCATTGCCGTGATGTCCAAGGCACTCAAATCCTCGCAGGAGGCTGGCGCACAGATGGTCCGTATGATGGATCAGGCTCCTGCCGCATCACTGGAACGTTCCGTAAATCCACACATTGGCGGAAATTTTGATGCGTCTGTCTAAGACAGGACGGAAAAACGCGTATCAACAGTTCCAGAAACGGAAAATAGAGGAAGAAAGCCCCCCGGTTGTACGCCGGAGGGCTTTTTCCATGGTGCAGCGGGGTGCAGAGCGGAAACTTCCGGAATGTCCAGATGCACCGCGCGTTGGATCAAACGATTCGCATGCTGCTATCCGGGCAGGCGGATCGTCCCCTGATCCAGTGAAACTTTCCGTTCTTTATATAAATGCCCCAGGGCACGTTTGAACGCGTTTTTGGAAAGGCCGCATTCCCGCTTGATGACCTCCGGAGAAGCCTTTTCTGAAAACGGAAGTACACCGCCATAGGACGCCAGAAGTTCCAGGATTTTTTCCGCATCCGAATCCATCTGCTTGTACGCTTTCTTGCGGATTGTCACATCCAGCTTTCCATCCGGTTTGATATTTGTAATCCGACAGTGCAGAACGTCTCCCTCTTTGTACTGGCTTACATCTTCGTGCGCGGGAATCATCGCCGAGAACTTGTCATCCACAGCGACGAAGGTTCCGAAGTCATGGCCAAATTCGTAGATCCGTGCCTGCACTTCGTCTCCGATCTTATAGCTGCTCTCTGTACTAAGGTGCGCATACAAATGCCGCATGCTGGCACACAAACGACCGGATTTGTCTTCATAAAGCCGGACGAGGACTTCATCGCCTTCCTCCACCTTGCGCCGCATCTCCTTGAATGGCAGCAGCAGATCCTTGGGCAGCCCCCAGTCCAGAAATGCCCCCACTTTCGTGACACTCGTCACACGAAGCACCGCAGGCGCATCTTTGGTCAACAGCGGCTTCTTGAGTGCCGCTACCGGACGGTCCTCGGAATCCCGGTACAGGAAGACCAGAAGTTCATCCCCCACCCTGGGGTTTTCCCCCACATATTCATTCTTTGGCAAAAGAACGCTCTGCGCAGCATCCTGGCTTTCCGCCAGATACACGCCAAATTCTACCTTCCGGACCACTTTCAGCCGGGAAAACTGTCCCATCTCAAACATTTTCTTCTCCCTCGCATTCCATCTGCCAGGCACTGATCACGCAATAGTCCTCGCCGTCCTCCGTGCAAAGGCGGACGATGTCTGCCCTGTTTGTACAGTCCTGCCGGATGGTCAGGCACTCGCCCAGCATCGCCTGCTTTTTATAATTAATCTTGATTCTGGATGGCGCACAGAACAGTCCCTTCACATCCGGAGCAAATGCACGCGCCAGGCGAAGATAATTGACATTGTTCATATGCCCGTTTGAATCAATATAATCTGGCGGAACCACTGCCGTTCCCAGAATCCGGGACTCTGCCCCCTCCGGCAGCCTGGCTTCCTTCCGATCGAGCAGGAACGGATCCAGCGACGGAGCCGCTTCCACCTGGTATCGTTCATACACGCCTTCCGGTACCCGTGCTGGTTTCCCGGATCCTTTATTCATATAGATCCAAAGGGAATTTGCAAGTGCAAGCAGCCTCCCATCCGTGCCCAAAAGTTCGAACCAGCGGCACACCATAAACGGTTTCGCGTCATAGACATGCGTCCGGGCCAGGATCTCCTCTCCGATCAATGGCCGCTCGCGAACCTCGATCTGCCAGTTCGTAACCATCCAGCCTGTATCTGCTTCCATCAGGTACTGCAGGCCGAAGCCCGCATCCTCAGAATGGAACGTTGCCGTATTCTGAAAACAATCCAGCAGTGCCGGAATCTGCAGCCTGCAATCCTGATCTACTCCAGTATAGCAGACCCTGCTTCGCATCTCGTACATGACATCACCCACTCATCTCTGGCCGTATTCCGATTCCACGAATTTCCGCAAAACCGGAATCGAACGTTCCACCTTCTCTGTATCAATACAGTATGCCATCCGGAAATAACCAGGGCAGCCGAATCCATCTGCCGGAACGAGGATCAGGTCATACTTCTTTGCTTTCTGGCAGAACGCGACCGAATCTGCTTCCAGCGCTTTGGGCAGGATATAGAACGTTCCGCCCGGCTTTACAATCGAAAAGCCCATTGCCGTCATTTCTTTATAAAGGATATTTCGATTTTTCTCATAGACCGAAATATCACTGGTCTCGTCAATGCAGGCTGCCATTGCCAGCTGGGGTGTGGACGACGGGCAGTTATGCCCGATCCCGCGCGAAATCTGCCCACAGATCACTGCAAGGATTTCCGCATCCGTTGCGCGCGGGCATACAGCCAGATAGCCGATCCGCTCGCCCGGCAGGGACATGCTCTTGGAAAACGAATAGCAGGTGATTGTATTGTCGTAATATGCCGCCGGATAGGGTGCCGTTTTCCCGTCAAATATGATTTCCCGATAGGGTTCATCGCTGATCAGGAAAATATCATGCCCGAATTCCTCCTGCTTTTTATATAGAAGGTTTGCCATCTCGCGAATCGTTTCCTCGGAATATACCACACCGGATGGATTATTCGGGGAGTTGATCAGGACCGCCTGCGTATCCGGCGTCAGTTCTTTTTCAAAGGCCTCCATATTGATCTGGAAATTCGAAAAATCCGCCGGTACGATGGAAAGCTGCGCCCCGCTGTCGTTGATATAGGGCCGATACTCCGGGAAAAATGGCGCAAATCCCAGCACCTTGTCTCCCGGCTTTGTCACCAGCCGCACTGCATGGGCAATCGCACCTGCCGCGCCGCTCGTCATAAATATATGTTCTGTCCGGTACGGGAGCCCGAAACGCCGTTCCAGATGTTTTGCCACCGTTTCCCGTACTGCGGTATTCCCCAGCGAGGGGCTGTACCCGTGGAGCGCCATCGGATTTTCCTGCTGATGCAGCCGGATCACCGCTTCTGTATAATTCTGCGGGCATGGGACGCTGGGATTTCCAAGCGAATAATCGAATACATTCTCATATCCGATTTCCTGTCCCCTTGCCGTCGCGTACTCCGATAATTCCCTGATGACAGACTTTCCCGAAAGCCTCGCCTTGTAAAATTCGTTGATCATGCCGCCACCTTGTATCCCGCGTCTTCCACAGCCTTTGCAATCGCCTCATCGGAGACTTCTCCGGAAAGAACGAGCGTTGCTGTTCCCTTCTCATGGCTTGCCGCAGCACTTTCCACGCCTTCCAGTTTTTCCAGGGACTCTTTGACATGTTTCTCACACATCGCGCACATCATTCCTTCCACTTTGACTTCTTTTGTCATTTCTGGTTCTCCTTTTGATTCTTCATTTGGTACTGCCGCATCCAGCAATTTCCGCTCCCGTTTCTCAGCCGCCTCTTTGGAATTCTCCTTCTGGAACATTCCGCTGTGATTCAAATCAATGCCATTCAGCCTGAGTGCATTCATACACACACAGAAACTGGACAGGCTCATCGCCGCCGCGCCAAACATCGGGGATAAAGAAACACCCCAGATGGGGTAATATATCCCTGCCGCAAGCGGAATTCCTATGATATTATAGATAAACGCCCAAAACAGGTTTTCCTTGATATTGAGCAAAACCCCTCTGGAAAGCCGGATTGCCCGCACTGCGTCCTGCAGGGAACTCTTCATCAGAACCACGTCTGCCGCATCAATCGCAACATCCGTGCCTGCGCCAATCGCAAAGCCCACATCCGCGCGCGTCAATGCCGGCGCATCGTTGATCCCGTCGCCCACCATGATGACCTTGCCAGATTCCTGCAATTTGCGGATCACCGCTTCCTTGCCATCCGGCAGGACGCCCGCAGCAACTTCATCGACCCCGGCGTCCTCTGCGATCTTCTGCGCGGTCTGTTCATTGTCCCCGGTCAGCATCACCACATGCAGCCCCAGATCCTTCAGTTCCGAAACCGCTTCCCGGCTGTCCTCGCGAATTTCATCCGCCACAGCGATCGTACCAATCATCTTTCCGGCATAGAGGAAATACAGCGGTGTCTTCCCCTGTTTCCGAAGTTCCGGAATCTGATGTCGATCCTCAAACTCCTGCAGAAGCTTCCGGTCTTCCTCGTCCTCCATCAGACCATGGATGAATCCGCCATTTCCGGCGATTGCCATATGCCCGGCAATCAACCCGCGCACGCCGCTCCCGGATAATACGGTAAACTTTTCTGCATCGGCAACCGGAAGCCCTTGCTCTTCTGCGGCCTGGACGACTGCCTTCGCCAGCGGGTGCTCGCTCTTTTTTTCCAGTGACGCCGCGATAACCAGGAGTTCTTTTGGCGAAAATCCCTCTTCCGGGAGGATGTCCGTCACATGCGGCGTCCCCTTTGTGATGGTCCCTGTCTTGTCCAGGACAATGATCTCCGCACGGCCTGCTGCTTCCAGGCTCTCGGCATTCTTGTACAAAATACCGTTCTTTGCACCGACCCCGTTGCCCACCATAATCGCCACAGGCGTCGCAAGTCCCAGTGCACAGGGACAGGAGATCACCAGGACACTGATTGCCCGAACCAGGGAAACTTCCGTTCCCGCGCCGGTAAGCAGCCAGAACATCGCCACTGCCCACGCAATCACCAGAACTGCCGGGACAAACACGCCCGCCACCTTGTCCGCAAGCTTCGCAATCGGCGCTTTGGAAGCAGACGCCTCGGAAACCAGACGGATGATCCCGGAAAGCGTTGTATCTTCGCCCACCCGGGTGGCACGGCAGGCCAGAAAGCCCGTCGTACTGATCGTCCCCAAAAAAACCTTGTCCCCGGCCGTCTTCTCCACGGGGATGCTTTCTCCGGTGAGCGCCGCCTCATTCACCGCACTTTCCCCTTCCAGAATGACCCCGTCCACCGGAATGCTCTCGCCGGGTTTGACCACGAACTCATCCCCCACGGACAGTTCCGAAGCAAGGATCCGCTCCTCACTGCCGTCCGGGCCGCGCCGCCATGCTTTTTGCGGCGCCAGGGACAGAAGCCCTTTCAGTGCGTCCGTTGTCCTGCCTTTCGAATACGCTTCGAGCATCTTCCCGACCGTGATCAGCGTCAGGATCATTGCTGCAGATTCAAAATACAAACCGTGCAAGGCTGCCTGCGCGGCCTTTGCATCCCCCTGGCTCAGGCTCCCGGTCATCCCGAAAAGTACGAACACGCTGTATAAAAACGAAACTCCGGAACCGAGTGCCACCAGCGTATCCATATTCGGTGCTCCGTGCCATGCGCTCCGGATCCCGCTATCGAAAAACGCGCGGTTCAGATACATAACCACCAGCGCGAGCAGCATTTCCAACAGCGCGATCCCCAGCGGATTTTTATGGAAAAAACCCGGGATCGGGAAGCCCCACATGCTATGGCCCATCCCAATATACATCAGCGGGAGCAGGAAACACAATGACAGAAGCAAGCGCCGCAGCAGTTTTTTTGAATCGCGGTCTTCCAGATCTTCCATGGACAGGCCACCGGAAGTCCCCCCGGAGCCCCCGGCTGCAAGACCATCGCCGCCCGTTTTTT
>CADBTO010000122.1 GCA_902797565.1 uncultured Lachnospiraceae bacterium | reverse complement strand
CCGGGTGGCAGCAGAAAGCTGCACAGATGGAACAGGAGATCGCTGCCCTCAAGGCCCGGCTGCAGATGGTATAAGTTGTAAATATCCCGATGGATTTGCCCATGGATCGTCCATTGCGCGCCCATAACACGTCCATAGCACGTCCATAACAAGTCCATAGATGGAATACCACGAAGGGGGTGGGGCAGGATCTGGCCAGAAATGAAAACAACAGCATCATTGCCTGCCGAATTTATCCACCCCTACTTCTTGATTTTCGCCCCGGTCGTTTTCAAAAAGGTTCTCCATACGCTCCACTTACTCCATCCGCCCGAACTGTATGCCCGAACGCGGAGCTTCACGGTTTTTCCGCTCACAGCCTTGATCACCTTGCTGGCCTGCACTTTCGACCCGTTCAAATCCCGGATTGACACAAGCCCGGGCTTTTTCGGAACCATCTTCAAAACCGCAGAAAGCTGGTTTCCCTGTCGGTCCGTGACAGAAACCCTCTGTGTTCCAGGTTTTTTCATACGATTTCCGGAAAGCACATAACTGTCTTCCGGCATCCGTTCTCCCGCCGCATTATATACGGCGACATCAACCGTCTGCTCCTTCCCGTTATAGGTCAATTTTGATTTACCCAGCTTGATCTGTCCACCAGCAATCGTGACTGTTTCCTCTGCCCCGGTGTCTGAATCCACTGGCTGCGGCATGTCACCTGACTGGCTGCCCGGAACACTGGAACTCCATTTGATCTGGTATCATCGCCCGCAGTGTACATTCATCTCATTGCATTTGATATAATATGTCCCGGCAGGCAAATCCACAGACATCGTATGTGTAACCGAATTGATCTCCGTGGAGTCCAGAATCACCGCTTCCTCTATCTGGACCAGGTTCTCATCCCACAGCGAAAAGAACATCTCCTGTGCAACTCTGCCTGTTACAGTAATATCAATCTTGTCCGGCTGTGTCAACGCGAATGTATAATAGTCCAGCTCATCCTGCTGCGAAAACAAACCCGTGATCGGCTCTGCATCTTTCAATGGCGTCGCCGACTGGAAATAATTGTTCGGCTCTGTTTCATTGTTCCCTGCCAGCATAAAGGTGGCCTTCAGCCTGTATCTGCCAACGCTTCCACCCTCCCCGCACACTTTCACAAGATAATTTCCAGCCTCTAATGTGTATACCCTGCTGGATGCCCCTGAATCCCCGGTGGATGCCGCCTTTACTTCCTCTTTTCCATAGGATTCCATCTGGTCGCTGCTCAGTACTTCAAAGGAACTTTCTTTGATATCCAATCCCTGATACACCACCGTTAGCATACCCGGTTCCGTGAGGATAATCCGGTAGAAATCTGCTTTCCCGGCCTCGTCAATGCTCCTCTCCACCGGTGTCCCATCCACTTCCAGAGACTGTTTTTCCACCGCCTCCACATGAATGCCTGGAAGGAATGCACATACACCTTCAGCCCCGCCCATTCCGCCCAGTTGTGCAAACACAAGCCCAAGGCCGAGCATCGCTCCGCACGCCTTTTTCATGAAACCTTTTCTGCCCATCTTTTTTCCATTCTTCTAGCCTTTCTTCTCAAAATGCTGGTAATCAATCGGGTTGCTCCAGTTCCCGCCCCACGAAAACCCGTGCTGCGCAAAAATATTAAAGCACACATCCCCTTCCTTCACCATATGCGGATCGCTGCCGCTGCGGTCGATAAACGGATCCGCGTTGCGGTGCGTCCAGTGCCACTGTCCATTTTTCTGCCAGATATAGGGATTCTGCTGGGGGTTGATGTCGATTGCCCTGCCGTATGCATGGTTCGATAGCTTCGACCCACCCGTCACCTCCCGATAACAAAAGCACGATGTATTATTCACATCAATCGACGCCGTGTCCGTTGAATCCCCGTCACCGGTCCAGTAATTGTCAATCAGGTACATCGACTGCACCTCATATTCTTCTTCAAACAGCTCCCGGAAAATTGCCAGGACGTCCTTTGCAATCGCCTTATTGCATACCATCTCCCCCACCTGTATCTCGTGGTCAAAATTGTAATGCAGCATCCGCAGATAACGCAGATCCGACAATGCAATGTTCGGGTTGTCCCGATAGGATCTGCCGTTGATCCGGGCGAACACCCCGCCCTTCCTGCCAATCCTGTATGCCTTGAAAAACTTCTCCGGCTGCCCGGCCAGATCCTCTTCAGAAAGTACGTCCCCCGGCTGAAACTTGCGGATATTAACCTGCTGGACAGCAGTCCCGCTGCCAGAGGCATCCCCATCCTCTGACTGCTCCGCCGCATCAATCGGCACCCGCTCCGCCGAAGCATCTTCTTCGTCAATCACCGTTTCATATTTGCCCTCTGCCTGCTCCGGCTCCCCGGCCTTCCCTCCGCGCGCGTCCAGCTCCTGTCCCGCTGCCTGCTCCGCGTCCTGCTGCCCCGCGTCCTGTTCCCGCCCCGCCGCCTGCCGCACGTCCTGATCCTGACCCGCCGTCTGCTTCGCGTCCTGCTTCTTCCTCGCCGCCTGATCCCGATACAGCACCAAAGCCACCACCACCAGCAGCACCACGACCAGCACCGCCAGCAGCACCAGCAAAACGCGCAGGAAATCCGCACGCCTGCCCTGCTCCTGCTTTCTCCGGCGGAACCTGTCACTCTCCATATATCAAAACCTCCGCGATGCACGTGTCATCCCACTCCGTGCCCCGGTAAACATCCTCGATTGTGAGCCGCATCTCAGTTGCACTCTGTGCCCCGGACACCTCCACCCACTGGGTCTCGCCCCAGGCATCATCGAAGGAGACTTCTTCCTCATCGCTTCCCAGCATAATCGAAATCCCGGACGGACGGTTATTTCCATAATAATATTTCTCGCTCCGCCAGTTTCCCAATTTGAACCCGATATAACGGACGGTATATTCCCTGTCAAACGAAATGTCCACCCACTCTCCCACACCGGAACCAGACACATTCTCCTGCCAGGACGTCACCTCATCCCCATCAAACATCACACGCGGGCTGTTGTCAATATAACTGTTCTTCCCGGTCTGCTGCATCGTGGAAGATGCCGATGCAGACTGGACCGAGACCTTTTCCAGCCCTTCAACAGACGGCTTCCCGTCCAGCCGAACCACCGAAAATTCCGGCTCATCCTCACTGTCTGCCCAGTCATCGTCGTCGTCCCAGTCGTCTGTATCTTCGTCATCCTCATCCCAGTCGTCATCGTCATCCCGGTCGTCTGCGTCTTCATCCTCCTCATCATCGTCATCCAGTTCACCCGCCGCTCCGCTGCTGCTCCCGGCATCCGCGGATCCATTCGACGTTCCACTGCTATGCCGGGAACTGACCAGATAAAAAACCAGGAAAATAATCAACAGCGCCGCTGCCACGCCCAGCAGGATCACAGCGAGGACCGTGCCATTCGCTTTTTTCGCGCCTGCCCCCTGTCCTGTTCCGCTGCTATTTTCATGTGCGCCCTGCAAACCATTTCCCGACGTACTAGTATTCCCATACGTTCCAAGCGGCGCAGTACCCGCCGTACCAGTATTCCCGTACACTCCACTCTGCATGGTTCCTGATGTACCAGTATTCCCAAACGCTCCGTTCTGTGTTGTTCCAGGTGCACCAGTATTCCCGAACGCTCCGTTCTGCATGGCT
>CADBTO010000121.1 GCA_902797565.1 uncultured Lachnospiraceae bacterium | reverse complement strand
GATCCCATTGTCATAACCCTTCGGAAGATAGAACTCAAGCATCGTGCCGTATGCCCCGCCTGAATGGCCGGATGCAACCGCATAGTCTAGCGTCCCACTGACAACACTGGGCATCAGTGCCTTCTTCCCGATCGACGCCTTCATATCTTCCACGCTGTTTCCTGCCAGGGTATATCCGGTCACATTGCTCGTCCCGCTGTATGCCATCAGATTTTCATGCAGCTTCGTACAGCCCTTCACTTCTTTTACGATGTTCTCGCAGACCGTCGCATACTGACCGTAATCCGGCGTAATCTCAGACATACTGGAATTAAAATACGCACTGCCTTCCCCGAAAAACAGAGATTTGATCAGGGGATACTCATTACTTGTATACTGCAGTGTTCCGGGAAAGTCCATTTCATCAAAGAGCACCGTTCCGTTATATTTCATAAACTGGTTCCGCCAGAGCGCCTGCTGCACCGGATCCTGACTGGGCATTTCATAGTCCTTCAACCGGCTGTCTGTATACTTCGCAGGTTCGCCGCCGCTTGTAACGTGTACGCGGCAGAGGAAATGCTTCGAGCCGGTACTTGCCACCACAAACGTATCTCCTTTTGCGACCGCCTTGATTTTTCCTGTCTCATCCACCGTCGCGATTGCAGGATCCGTAGAGGTATAGAAAACCTTGTCCGCACGGGCACCCTGCAGTGTAAACTGGAAGGTTCCGCCTTTTGCAAGGGACGTTTCCACATCCTTCGAAGAAAAGTCTTCCGTAAAAAAGGCGATGTCATTCTGATCCGCGTAAGTTTCTGCCTCAGAGCCTTTTTCGGCAATGATCGCAAGATCCGTGCGAAGATAGGAAGCATCATCATAGCCAAAGGAATGCTCATCCAATTTCGTGCTTGCACTTAATACCTTGAGCGTCCCGATATCAATTGCTCCGGCAAACGCGTCTTTTGCCACCTCCTCCACTGTGGCCGGCACACAGAACTCCTTCTCCGATGCACGTACCTGGTCCACAATCCGCTCTTCTACCACCACAGAAGCATTGGAACCCTCCTGCGCTGCCGTGCCATTCTGGCCTGCCGCTGCGTCTTCTCCTGCCGCCTGGTCTGCGCCTGCTGCCGCGCCTTCTCCTGCCGCCTGGTCTGCGCCTGCCGCCGCGCCTTCTCCTGCCGCCTGGCCTGCCGCCGCGCCTTCTCCTGTTGTCTGGTCTGCCGCTCCGCTCTGGCCTTCGCCTGTTGTCTGGCCTGCCGCCGCATCCTGCATCGCGGAATCCAGCATCGCATCCATATTATACGGATCCGCATTCATCGCAGGATAGGCAAGCAGCGTCTTTTTATCCTCGGAATACAAAACGCCGTCTTCCACAGCAAAATTCGGGCTTGCATCCAGACCCGTTTTTTCATATCCATCGCCGAATTTTTCGCAGTTAAACAATGCCGTGGGATGAATGGATGTCAGGGAATCTGTGAACCTCAGCGTTTCCAGAGACGAACAATACCCAAACACCCGCTCCGGAAGCTCCGTAATACCCTTCCCAAGCACCGCCTTCTTCAGCTTCGAGCAGTTTTCAAACGCGCAGGCACCGATTTCTGTCACCGAATCCGGAATCACAATCTCCGAAAGCTCTGTCCTCTGGAAGGCATCCTCCCCAATCTTTTTCAAGCTCGAAGGAAGACTGATCTTTGTGATCTGCACACCGGAAAACGCGCCCTCTCCGATCTCCTCCAGGCCTGCGGGCAGCGTCACAGAAGAAAGTTCGCGCGCACTGCCTCCATAATAAAACGCATATGGCGCAATCTTTTTCACCCCGGCCGGAACCACAAAACGCGTCTGACTGTCAGCCACGCAGGACGCCACGAGAAGTTCTGTCCCATCCGCGCTGTACAGTGACCCGTCCTTTGACTGGTAAGACGGATTTCCCTCCACCACGGTATAGTTTCCGACCATCTGCAGCGCCTCCTCGCCGATGCTGCGAAGCGACGCCGGAAGAACAACCGTTGTCACAGACGTCTGCGCAAACGCTTTCTTCCCAATCTCTTCCAAAGTCTCTGGAAATTCAATGGCCTGCAAATTCCCGCATCCCATGAACGCACGTCTTCCAATGGATTTCAGTTCAGCCGGCAGGCCGACAAATGCCAGCTTCGTGCAATTGTAGAACGCCTGGTTCGGCAGTTCCTTCAGTTTGGCATCTGAAAGCATCAGCCCCTGCAGCGCACCGCAGTTCGCAAAGGCATAATCACCCATTTTCTGCACATTCTCCTGAAGGATCACTTCCGGTATTGCATCACAGTGATAGAACGCCCCCTCACCAATCTCTTCCAGACTCTCCGGAAGGTTGAGCCGGTTCAAAGACACACAGTAGAAAAAGGCGTTCTTTCCAATGGACTTTAATCCAGAACCAAACAATACCTTCCTCAGCCGGCTGCACTCATTGAACGCGCCGTCTCCGATCTTTGTGACCGAATCCGGCAGCACCAGGATCTCCAGTCCCCGGTTGAAGGCAAAGGCATCCGGCGCAATCTCCGTGACCCCTTCCGGGATGACCACCGTCTTCGTATTTCCCAGTTCTGCAGACTTTAAGACGCCGTTCTCAATCGTAAACGATGGAGCCAGGGCCGTCTTTTCGGTGGCCGATTCTTCGCTGCCCTGCTTTTCCTTTGCCTTGACCGTCACCGTACAGGTATAGGACTTCTTTCCAACCTTTGCCGTCACCTTCGCGGTTCCAGCCTTCTTTCCGAGAATCTTGACACTGCTCGCTTTTTTTGTCTGGAGGACAATGATCCCCTTCCCTTTGGAAATCGTCCACTTTGCCTTCTGCGCCGTGTTTTTGACCTTGATGGTCTTGGTCTTTCCCACCTGGACCGTGATCTTCTTCGCGGACAGTTTCACCGCCGCCGCCTCTGCCTCCACCACACGCAGTGCCGGCCTCCCAGGCAGCGCCTTTCCCACCGCCGCAATTCCCGGCAGCGGCCCGCCCATCGCCGGAATCCCGGTGCATGCGGCCGTGAAAGACAGGATTGCCGCCGCAAAAAAAGATGCCGCCCGGACGCTGGACGACTTGCGCACGCCCTGTGTCGCCTTGCTGCTCAAGTTCGTTTTCCTCATATCTGTTTTCCTTTCCTCTGTATGCTGCTGCATACGATTACCACAAATCCTTCCTCAGGCATCGCCCCCATAGATCCCCTGCTCCACGAGACCCATATATTCCCTATAGGAAATTGCCACGCCGCCCATGCGTTCCAGATGATCCGTATGGAACTGGCAGTCAATCAGCAGGAAGCCCCGCTGTGAAAGCAGGTGGGACAGGCCGACCAGGGCAAGCTTGGAGCCGTTTTTCTGGTCTGAAAACATACTCTCGCCAAAAAAACACCTGCCAATGCTGACGCCATACAGGCCGCCCGCCAGCTCCCCTTCCACAAATGCCTCCACGCTGACCGCATAGCCATGCCGATGCAGCCTGCCATATGCCTTTTCCATATCATCCGTGATCCATGTCCCCTCGGCAAATTCCCGCTTCGTCCGACAGCGGTGCATCGTATCCGCAAAATCCCGGTTGAATACTGCTTCAACCTGATGCCTGCGCATATATTTTTTCAGGCTATGGGAAACATGGATCTCTTCCGGCCGGATGATGAAACGTTCCTTCGGGCACCACCACATCACTGGCTCCCCCTCGTTATACCACGGGAAGATCCCGTGGCTATAAGCCAGCAGCAGCCGTTCGACGGATAACCCGCCCCCAACGGCAAGCAGCCCATCCTCTTCCGCCAGCTGGGGCGGCGGGAAACAGGCTTCCCCCTCTTCTTCTAATTTGAATACTGGCATTGACCTACTCCTTCTGTCTGATTTCTGCCATAAATTGCCCTCCTTTCGCCCCCAGCAATATCTTCCCCCCCTGTTTCAGTTTTCCAAACAGCATCTCATCCACGAATAACGGCTTCACTTCGTTCCGGATCACCCGGTCCACCTCCCGTGCGCCAAATTCCTGGCTGGTGCCCCTGGATTGGATGAGCGCTTTCGCGTCTGCGTCTGCTTCCAGGGAAATCCCCTTCTTTCCCAATAACACTGACAGCTCTCCCAGCTTCTTTTCCACAACCCGCCCGGCCATATCCGCGTCCATACTGCGAAACACCACGACTTTGTTCAGCCGGTTCCGAAATTCCGGCTGGAAAATCCGTTTCACTTCCTCCATAATGACGCCGTCGTCCCGGCTGCCCCCGGAAAACCCGATACTCTGCTTTCCCAGCCGGTTCGCGCCTGCATTCGACGTCATAATCAGCACGACATTCCGGAAATCTGCCTTCCTGCCCTGGTTGTCCGTCAGGGTCGCATAATCCATGACCGAAAGCAGGATGTTGTAGATATCCGCATGCGCTTTTTCGATTTCATCCAGAAGCAGCACGGAAAACGGATGCTTCCGGATCTCCTCCGTCAAAAGTCCGCCTTCTTCATAGCCCACATAGCCCGCCGGTGCGCCAATCAGTTTTGCCACAGAATGCCGCTCCTCGTATTCCCCCATATCGAAACGGACCAGCTTCACACCCAGCTCCTTTGCCAGGCACTTTGCAACCTCGGTCTTTCCCACACCGGTCGGCCCCACAAACAGCAGGCTGGCCAGCGGCTTTCCTTCTTCCAGCAGCCCGGCCCGTGAAAACTTGATGGCATTTGCTGCCTGGTCAATCGCCTCGTCCTGCCCGAAGATGGCTGCTTTCAAACGATCCTCGATCCCTCGCAGCCCCTCTGTATCGTCCGTCTGGACCGTTTCCAGCGGCACGCGGCAGATCTTCGTAAGGACACGCGCGATGTCCTCCTTCCCGACGGTCTGCACTGCTGCCTGTTCCAGGCCTGCCAGCCCGCCGGATTCCCCGCCCGATCGGGCATCGTTTTCTCCATCAGATTCCACTGCAGCTTCCACTGCTGGTTCCGGATGCAGCTTCCGGTATGCACCCGCCTCGTCCATCAGGTCGATCGCCTTGTCCGGCAGGAACCGCTCGTTGATGTGTTTCGCGCTCATCGACACAGCGTATTCCAGCACCCCGTCCTCATAATGCACGCCGTGGAACTGCTCGTATTTCTCCCGCAGCCCTTCCAGAATTTCCGCAGCCTCTTTCTGGCCTGGTTCCTGGATCTCCACATTCTGGAACCGCCGTGCCAGGCTCTTGTTTTTTTCAAAATATTTCTTATATTCTTCAAACGTCGTGGCACCGATGAACCGGATCCGTCCGCCCGCCAGATAGGGCTTCAGCAGGTTTGACGCATCAAAAGAACTCTCTCCCACTGCCCCGGCCCCGGAAAGGTTGTGGATCTCGTCTATATAGATGATCGGCTTTTCACATCGTTCAATCTCCGCAAGGACCCGCTTCAGCCGCTTTTCAAAATCCCCCCGGTACTGGGTTCCGGCAAGCATGCCGCCCAGATCCAGCGCAAAAACCCGGCTGCCCCGGATTGGTTCCGGCACATCCCCGCTCTGGAGCCGCTGTACCAGGCCATAGGTGATCGCGGTCTTCCCCACGCCCGGTTCACCGATATGAAGGGGATTATTCTTGTCCTTCCGGCACAGGATCTGGATCGTCCGCTCCAGCTCTGCTTCCCGGCCGATCAGAGGATTCGCATCTGTTAAGGTATCATTCAGACAGGGTGCAAAGGACTGCCAGCTGCTGCCCGGCTCTTCTTCTTTCGTATCCTCTGGCCTGCCGTCTGCCTTTCCTCCTGCCGGCTGCGCTTCTCCCGGATCTGCGTCTGCACGTTTGACGCCTTCTGCACCCTCATGCGCCTCATTTTCCTGCTCCAGCAATTCGCGCAGAAGCTGCGCTTCATCAATCCCCTGCAGCCGGATATAGTACACGGCATAGCTTTCCTCCAACTGCCACATGGCATGGAGAAGATGGCTGATCCTGATCTCCCCCCGACCGCTGTTTGCCGCAGAACCCTGCGCAATGGCAAGCAGGACGTTCATACCTGCCGAAAACTCCGGCTCCCCGCCTTCTTCCCTGCTTCCGGCATAGGCTTCCAGATACGCCTCAAGCTGTCCGCACAGCTCCTCCAGGTTCCCGCCGCAGGACAGAAATGCCTGCCGGAACCTGCCGTTCCTGCATAGCATCAAAAGCAGCATCTCCGGCGTCACATATTCATAGCCCATACCTCTGGCATAGGCGACTGCGCCCCGGATCAAATCCACGGCTTCTCTTGTAATATTCATCTTCTTTATGCCTTTAGAACGTCACAACCTCCGGCTCTCCTGCAAAGGATGCAAACGTCGCGGACGCATTCTGGAAATAGAAGACCTCCGTGTTGTCATCATCCGCAGAATACATACCCGCAAGCGACGGATACGCATCGAGCATGGACTGCTTTGCCTCCCTGCGGGGATCCTCCACCAGCTCGCCTGCCACACGCAGCCATGTTCCATCCTTAAACGCGCAAAGTTCCACTTTAGGATTCGCATGGATCTGCCGGGACACGGGCTTCACCTTCCCGGTCTGGATATAAAGCCTGCCCTCAAAAACATTGGCTGTTCCAAACGGACGCACCCGCGGCTGGTCACCATCCACAGTTGCCAGATAATAGGTTCCTGCGTCTTTCAAAAAATCAACTACTTTTTGCATGATACATCTCCTCTATGATTCTATCCCAATTCTTTTCACTCTACCGACAGCCGGAACGGAAACCCTTCCGCCTCTGCCCGTGCCATGGCCGTGTTGACCTTCGTTACTGCGATATCATAGGGATACTGTCCCACCACGGCCCGTCCTTTCTTATGTACGTCCAGCATCAATGCCTCTGCGGAAACAGGATCCTTATGGAAAATGTCGATCAGGATTTCTACCACAAACTCCATTGTGGTAAAATCATCGTTGTGCATAATCACCCGGTACTGCTTCGGTTCTTTGACCTGGATGTCTGTACGTTCCTTTACGGCGCTCTTTGCCGACATATGCCCCCTCCCCCCGCCAGATCACCTGACTCGTTCCTTTGCCAGCAGGTACGCCATGACATGGACTGCCTGCTGGAAGCCGCCGGAAAAGATCGCGTCCCGGATCTCTGCTTCCGTGTGCAGTTCCACGTTCAAAAACTCCGTTTCATCCAGATCCTGTCCGGAAACCCTGCGGCAGCCTTTTGCAAGATAGATAAACGCATAATTGTCCGCAATCGTGGCATTCGACGGGACGGTCAGAAGATGCTGCCAGTCATCTGCCTCATAGCCGGTTTCCTCCAACAGCTCCCGCTTCGCTGCAAGCAGCGCATCTTCAGACGCGCCGTCTTCCCGCCGGGAACCATACTCTTTCCCGTCTGTCCGCTCCAGTCCTCCCGCCGGAAACTCCAGCGTCACCTCACGGATCCCCTGGCGGTACTGCCGCACGCAAAGATACCTGCCTGCTTCGTCCAGCGCCACAATCACCACATAATCCCGGCGGCTGTAACTGTAATACGGCTCAAACTCCGTCCCGTCCGGAAACCGGAATGCGGACTCCCGGAAATCAATCCACTCATTCTGGATAATGTGCCGCGTACGGATCTCCTGCCATTCAAGACTTGCTGCAGGATTTGCTGATGCAGGATCTTCTGGTTTCTGCTGCTGATTGTCCTGTTCTTTTTTCATCTTGTACCTCCTCCACGCAGCTTCTGTACTAGTTCCACAAAGTACTCCGGCAGCGGCGCAGAAAATTCCATATATTCTTTTGTTCTAGGATGGATAAATCCGATCGTCTCCGCATGCAGGCACTGGCCCTGGAGGGAGAAGCGGCATTTTGCCGGACCATAGACCGGATCTCCCAGAATCGGATGTCCGATGGCGGATAAATGCACCCGAATCTGGTGTGTTCTACCGGTTTTTAATGAAAATTCAACCAGGCTATAAGAACCATTCTTTCGGAATTCTTCCACCATCCGGTAGTCTGTCACCGCCTCCCGCCCACGGGGCACGCCTGCTGCCATCTTCTTCCGATCCCTGGGATGCCGCCCGATCGGCATCGAAATCTCTCCTTCCGGCTCCCTGAGATGCCCGATCACGATCCCTTTATAGATCCGGTGCACTCTGTGCGCCGCAATCTGTGCCGCAATGTCCTGGTGTGCCAGATCGTTTTTACAGACAATGAGCGACCCTGTCGTATCCCGATCAATCCGGTGCACAATCCCAGGCCGGATCACTCCATTGATTGATGAAAGTCTACCTCTGCAATGGTACAGTAGGGCATTTACCAGCGTGCCATCCGGATGCCCCGGTGCAGGATGCACCACCATCCCCTTGGGCTTGTTTACAATGGCCACATCTTCGTCCTCATACAGGATGTCAATCGGTATGTCCTGCGGCTGGACGTCCAGGGGCTTTGCCTCTTTCTGCTGCACTTCGACCAGATCCCCTTCCAGAATAATAGCTCCGGGCTTTGCCTTCTTCCCGTTGACCAGGGCTTCCCCTTCCTTAATCTGGTTCTGGTAGAAGTTCCGGGTATGCTCCG
>CADBTO010000120.1 GCA_902797565.1 uncultured Lachnospiraceae bacterium | reverse complement strand
GCAAAGCCAGGGCAGCAGCAGCGGCTCCCGGACCTCTCCTGAAGTCCCGGACGAAACCATGGCAAAGCTGCAGCGGCTGCAAAGCCTTGGGCTGATCAATATTGACGACGGAATCGGCTACGCGGGGTCGCCGGCATTCTTCCTGAAAACACTGGAATTTTTCCGCAATTCGATCACATACAAAGCAAACGAAATCGAAGCCCTGCTTGAGGCCGGGGATATGGAGAATTACACCACAAAAGTCCACGCGCTGAAAAGCTCCGCAAAGATTATCGGTGCATACGACCTTTCTGAAAAGGCACGGCTGCTCGAATACGCGGGACGGGAGGGAGATATGGAATTTATCAATGCAAACAACGGGGATGTACTGGCAGTCTACCGGCATTACCAGGATATGCTGGCGGGGATTTAAGCTATGTGGATGATCAACTGTATTTTGCTCATCATTGGATCCGTGGCTGCCGTATTCGGGATCAGCTTTTTAATCCGGAACAGGGAAGCTACGGGAAACCTTTGTTTTTATATTTTCTTTTATGGAATGAGCTCCGCGCTCTGGTGCATCAGTTACGGGCTGCTTGGCCTGTGCGACGACCTTTCCATCTGTAATGCCATCCGCAGATGCGGCATTGCCGGCATCGACCTCTTCCTGGGCACAGAATTGTTCCTTGCCTCAGAAATGTGCGGGGTGGGCCGGAACATACAGAAGACGCTCAAGCTGAGCGCCATTGTGATGGCCGTTCTGGATCTTTGTATTTATGGCCAAAGCGGCGTAGATCTGTTCATACGAAAATCCGGCTGGACAACATGGTACGCAAATCCCGCATACCATGCAAACCGGCTCTTCCATGCCTTTTTCATGCTGTACTATACGCTGATCCTGTTCCTCTGTGCACTCGCCTGGGTCAAACTGAACAAACTGAAGCGGCTCCGGAATTTCTTCTTCATGGTCTTTTGCTCGAACTTCCTGCTGCTATTCTTCAGCATCCCGGATTTCCTGTTCCCTGTACTGGGCCGCGAAGCCGTTTCCACATCCGGAATCGGCGGAGCGCTATGCGCGACGGTTATGTGGTATGGTGCCACACAACTCAGCTCCTTCGACATCCGGATGGGGAATATCCGGGACCGCCTTCTGGATTTTATCAAGGCAGGCGTCATTGTCTTCGATATGGACCGCCAGATTGCCTTTATGAACCAGTATGCCCGGCAGCTTGCCAGCGCGGCAGAACCCGGCCGCCAGGGGCTTTCCGCGTTCTTTGAACTGGATGAAGCAATGGCAGAAACCATGTTCGCATGCTCCATACAGGATATTGACACCCGGAGGCTCTGGAATCCACAAAAAAACAAGGCCTATTCCGTGCGGATGAGCGCTGTTAAGGACAACTTTGACGAACCATACTGCTATCTGTGCGTATTCGTGGATGTGACGGAAGAAGTGGAGGCGATTTCAAAATTCAAGGTCGCAAGCCATGCCAAGAGCCGGTTCCTGGCGCAGATGTCCCATGAGATCCGCACGCCGATCAACGCCGTCCTTGGCATGAACGAAATGATCCTGCGGGAATCCAAAGACAAAGACGTCCTGGAATACGCGGAAAACATTGACTCCGCCGGAAACACCCTGCTTTCCCTGATCAACAGCATCCTGGACTTTTCCAAGATTGAAGACGGGAAGATGGCGCTGGTTCCGGTGACATACGACGTGGCTTCGTTCATCAACGACCTGGTACACTCCATCATCCAGCGGGCAGAAGCCAAAGGACTCCGGCTGGAGCTGGAGATCGACCCGGAGCTGCCCTGCGCACTGGTCGGGGACGATGTACGACTGTCCCAGATCATTATGAACCTGCTTACAAATGCCGTCAAATACACAGAAACCGGCACCGTCACACTGAAGATCAAAACCCGGTATGTTGTTGGGAACCGGGTGCGGATTTTCGTGTCCGTAAAAGACACCGGCATCGGCATCAAAAAAGAAGACCTCGGCAGGCTGTTTGAATCCTTCGAGCGGCTCGATGAGATACGGAACCACAATATCGAAGGCACAGGACTGGGCATCTCTATCGTCACAAGCCTTCTGGATATGATGGGGAGCCAGCTGCGGGTCGAAAGCAATCATGGCGAAGGCTCTGTTTTCTACTTCACCATCGAACAGGAAATTGCAAATGCCGCGCCAATCGGAGATTACGAAAAACGGCTGCAGACCAGCAGCAGTACGCGGAAACAGGATGATGTCATCCACGCACCCGGTGCCCGCATCCTGCTGGTGGACGACAATGCCATGAACCTCAAAGTTGCGCGGAACCTCCTGAAACTCTGCGGCATCCAGCCGGATATGGCTGCATCCGGGGCGGAAACCATCGAAGCGATGCGCCGGAAAACCTATGATATCGTATTCCTTGACCATATGATGCCCGGCATGGATGGTGTGGACACGCTCCATGAACTGGCAAAGAACCAGCTGGTACCAGCGTGCACGACGATGATCGCCCTGACCGCAAACGCCGTGGTCGGCGCACGGGAATTCTATCTGAACGCCGGATTCCGGGATTACCTTTCAAAGCCGATCCAGATACGGGAACTGGTGGAGAAACTGCTGACATACCTGCCGGAATCAGCGTATGGAGAGAAGGAGCCGGATGGCCAGGGCGATTCCATGGAATCTGCGCCGAAGAGTGATGAAATAGATTCATTGGAGTTTGTGCCAGACGGCGCGGAAGATTCGTTGGAGTTTGCGCCGGAAATTGATGCAGTGGATTCGTTGGAGTTTGCTCCGGAAATTGATACAGCGGATTCGTTGGAGTTTGCGCCCGATCTGCCGGAAGATGAGGTTTCCGGCACAGGCTCTGCGTCAGGCATCCCGTCAGACGCGGACCGGCTTCTTTCGATAGGAATTGACAAAGCGGTTGGTATGCAGTACTGCGCAGATGACGCAGAGTTCTATCAGGAAGTTCTTGAGGAATTTTTTGCGACGCTCGAAGACCGGCTGCAAACCCTGGACCACCTGTTCCATGACAGGAACTGGCACGAGTACGATGTACTGGTGCATGCCTTAAAGAGCAATGCCAAAACGATCGGTGCCTTGGCAGTCTCGGAACAGGCACGGGCACTCGAAGAGGCTGCGCATCAGGAGGATGCGGCCTTTCTGGAAGCGCATCATGGCGCATTGCTCTCTGATTGCCGGAGCATGCAGCAGGCGCTTGGAAAATAAACCATCCAAGCGCCTGCGCTATCCTTCATACCCGGCCCAAAGCCAGCATGCTGACTTCCGCCACCTGTGTACTGCCTGCCACAGATGGCGGATTTTTTTTCCAAAGAAAACTATTCGCACCATCTGCCAGAGGAACCCACTCCCCTTCCGGAAGCGGGATGTCCACCGTACACTGCTTGCGATTGAACACCAGGAACAGCTCTTTCCAGCACTTCTTCCGCTTCCCGCCCACACGTTCCATTCCGGCATTCTTCATCCAAAACGCGAGGATGCCGTTTTCCGCCAGATCGACACGCATCTTTGCATCCCCGCCATTTTCCATCCGCTCTTTCCGATACAGACCGGGAAGCAGCTTTCGCAGCGCGATCAGTCCACGGTAATACGCCACCATCTCCTGTTCCCGGACACTTGCCTTCCAATCCAGACGGTTCAGTTCAATCGGCGCATTATAGGTGTTTGAATAGCCGAACTTCGTCCGCAGGTACTCCTCCCCGGACAACAGCAGGATGCGGCCCGGCATACAAAAATACAGCGCAGCCGCCAGCCGCGCTTCCTGACGGCGCAGCGGCTCAATCTCCGTCGTCTCCGTGAGCTTGTCCCAGAGCGTCTGGTTGTCATGGCAGGATACATAGCTGATAATGCGGGACGGATCCCTTCCGGCATCCAGCCAGATCGAAGCCAGTTCTTCCTCCACTTGCTGCGCACCATTGACGTACCCCGGTTCCTTCGGATACAGCGCTGAGCCTTTGATCCCATCCCGGATCGCATCACTGAAATATCCAATGCCCGGTGCCAGCCGGGAAAGCCCCTGCTCCTTTGCCAGAATACATGGCTTGCAGGGAAACGTTTCTGCCGCTGCCCACGGCTCCCCGTAGACCAGCTTTTCCCCCACCCCGTATACTTTGTCAAGCTGCCTGCGGATTCCGTTCATCAGATCCACATCCAAAAGCCCCATCAGGTCAAAGCGGAATCCATCCATATGATATTCCTTTGCCCAATACAGCACGCAATCCGTAATGAGTTTCGCGCACATCACCCGCTCGCTTGCCACATCATTCCCGCATGCAGACCCGTTGGACGGGCTGCCGTCCGGACGCTGACGGTAGAAATACCATGGCATCGTACGCTGCAGCGCATTCTCAAAAGAATAAGTATGGTTGAAGACCACGTCCATCACCACCCGGATCCCTGCGCGATGCAGCGCCTGGACCATCTGCTTCAGTTCCAGCACACGGCATCTGCCATCCTGCGCGTCGCTGGCATAAGAACCTTCCGGCACAAAATAGTTGACCGGGTCGTAGCCCCAGTTAAACTGCGCAGGATCCCCCGCCTCATCCACAGAACCAAAATCATAAACAGGCATCAGCTGCACATGCGTAACTCCAAGATGCTTCAAGTACGCAATCCCGGTCAGATCTGCGCCGTTTTGGAACAGGGACGTTCTGTCTTCCGTAAATGCCAGATATTTCCCCCGGTTTTTCGCAGAAAACCCCGCTTCCGTATCCCATGAAAATTCCTTCACATGCAGTTCGTAGATAATGTCTTCATTCTGTTTTGCCGGAGCCTTATCCAGGTCCCAGCCTTCCGGCGAAAGCTGGCTGTGGTCCACGGCCATGCTCCGCACGCCGTTCGCACTGCAGCTATAAGCATACGGATCCCCGGTGCGCACTTCTTTTCCATCGATCACGAGCAGGTATTCATAATAATGCCCATGCAGATTTTCCTCCGCATCATATGAAAACACGCCTTCCGCTGAGCGCTCCATCGGATGCACGGCCTCCGGTTCCCCTGCCTCTGCATCCGGATACAGAAGCAGGGAAACAGAATCCGCCACAGGACTCCACAGCCGGAACCTGGTCCGGTTTCCCCGGCACAATGCGCCCAGTTCCCCGTCATACCGGTATTGTGTTTCAAATCCGCTGTTATAGACGGTCTTCCAATCCACCGCTGTCTTTGTCATCTGGCCCGCCATCTGACTTTCCTCCTTGTATCCTCCGGATCAGCGTCCCTTTCGGCTGCAGCACGCCATCCTGATAATTTCTGGAAAACAGCACCGCGCCCGCTTCTTCCAGCTCAATCTCGTTTTCCCCCGCATTCAGCAATACCTGCAGCATATTCCCTTCCGCATCCAGCTTCAGGTACTCGATACAGCGTTCATCCCCGATCTCATCCGGAAAATGGAAGAACAGGCTGCGCAGCGTTTTCTCCTGCCTGCGGAGCTGGATCAATGCATGCACCTGCTCCCAGATCTCTTTCTGTTCCGGAAGATCCAGATCTTCCCATGGCATGCAGCGTCGGCAATCCGGGTCATGCCCGCCTTCCAGACCAATCTCTGTTCCATAATACACGCATACACTTCCCGGCATCGTAAACAACGCCGCCAGTTCCTGGATGAACACATCCGCGTCTCCCGTTCGACTCATCAGCCGATCCGTATCATGGGAATCCAGCAGGTTGAACAGCACATTATTTGTCTGCTGCTGGTACATCGTATAGCAGCGATTGATGCAATAGGCAAAGTCCTGCTTCGTCTGCGTTTTATCAACAAAAATATTATTGATCGCACCCGTCAGCGGATAATTCATCACCGCATCATACTCATCCCCGTACAGCCACTGGCTTGCATCATGCCAGATTTCCCCCAGCAGGTAGAAATCCTCTTTTCTCTGTTTCAGGCTCCGGCGCAGGCGCTTGAGCAGCCGGTGGGATACTTCGTTCCCAACATCAAAACGGATGCCGTCGATATCGTATTTATCAATCCAGCTCAGGCATACCTGCTCGATATAGTCAATCACTTCCGGATTGTTCGTATTCAGCTTCGGCATTCCCCCAAAAAATGCAAACGAATAATACTGCCCGTTCCGTGTATCCCGGTTCAGATTAAGCGGCCACTGGTTGACCATAAACCAGTCGAAATATCGGGAATCCCGCCCCTTCTCCAGCACGTCCTTCCATGCCCAGAAGTTCCTTCCGCTGTGGTTGAACACGCCATCCATCATCACGCGGATCCGGTGGCTGTGCGCCGCGTCCACAAGTTCACGCATCGCGGCATCATCCCCGAATGCCGGATCAATCCTTCCGTAATCCGTTGTATCATATTTGTGGATGGACTCTGCTTCGCAGATTGGCGTCAGATAGATTCCTCCCACGCCCAGCGCTTCGAGATAATCCAGCTTTTCGATAATCCCCGCCAGATTCCCGCCGAAACGCTCATCATTCGTGACCTCTCCATGGCTGCGCCAGGGCAGGACCTTTGGATCTTCCGGACTGTCCTTCCCACGGCAGAAGCGGTCCGGAAAAATCTGATACCAGATTGTCTGGTTGACCCAGTCCGGCGTGCGGTTTACATCCGCCGGATTCATCCATGGCACGATGAAATACTGCAGCATCTTCCCTGGCATATCCATCTGCTCCTGCGTCATGAAGCCATCCTCAAAATAGAAGACGGTTTCATCTTTCGTCTGCAATTCAAAATAATACTTGCAGCGTTTATACTGCGGACGGATCGTTGTGGTCCACCAGGTATGGTGCTTCAGCGCCTTCTTGAACGGGATCTCTTCCCTCGTCCCGATCCATTTTTCTGCCCCGCCCGCGATCCCCGCCTCATAAGGATCCCCATG
>CADBTO010000119.1 GCA_902797565.1 uncultured Lachnospiraceae bacterium | reverse complement strand
GATTATTCTCTAAACCATCCGGAACAGTATGCGGCAGAGCTGCGGGATATGATCAAACGGAACGGAGCGTGATAATTTGGCACATGCGTGTGCCAAATTGGGTTTTGCAGAGTATAGGTGAATAATTTGGAAGAAAAATTTGATATCCAAGCGTATATGACACATGGTGTGGAACGGGTTGTTGGTGATATTCTTCGGGCGACATTCCGTAACCCGAAGGAAAGTGCTTATATGGCGAAATTTGCACTGGCCAGTAAAGCCGCTTCCCGGAAGAGAATTTCAGCAGAGAAAGAGGGAGAGCATATTCCACCTTTCCTGATTGCCAGTATTACCAGTCAGTGTAATCTGCACTGCGCGGGTTGTTATTCCCGCTGCAATCATGCCACGGTGGACACTGTCCCGGTTCGGCAGCTGACAGTCGGGGAGTGGCTGCGTGTCTTTGAAGAGGCGGACGATCTGGGAATCAGCTTTATTTTTCTGGCGGGCGGCGAATCAATGATCCGGCGGGACATCATCGAAGCGGCGGGGAAGCAGTCAAACATCCTGTTTCCAGTGTTTACGAACGGCACTTTCATGGATGAAAACTATTTCAATCTGTTTGACAGGTGTCGTAATCTTGTACCGATCATGAGTATTGAGGGCGAAAAGGAGATCACAGACGCCAGACGCGGTGCAGGTGTATATGATCAGCTGATCCGGAATATGGATGAGCTGCACAGCCGGGGGCTGATCTTTGGCGCATCGGTTACTGTGACCACCCAGAACATTCGGGAGGTTTCATCGGAGAACTTCCTGAAAACGCTTTCTGACCGGGGCTGCAGAGCAGTCGTATTTGTGGAATTTGTTCCTGTTACAGATGACAGCAAGGATCTTGCGCCCAGGGATGCGGATCGGGAATATCTGGCCGGCGAGATAAAGCGTCTTCGGGAAGAGCATCCGGAAATGGTGTATATTTCCTTCCCGGGCGACGAAAAGAGCAGCGGTGGCTGCGTAGCGGCAGGTCGAGGCTTTTTCCACATAAACAGCCACGGCGGGGCAGAGCCATGTCCCTTCTCTCCTTATTCGGATATAAACGTTCGGGATACGTCTTTGCGGCAGGCACTGAAATCCCCGCTGTTTCAGGCTCTTCAGGAAGATGGTTTGCTGGCGGATGACCACGAGGGCGGCTGTATTCTATATGAAAAGCGTGCTCAGGTGGAGGCATTGCTGCGGAGATAAGAAAGGTTGTGCCTGGCAGGGGCCCTGGTGCGTTTGTACGCCTGTCACTGATCAATCATAGTGCATCTTCTGTATTTCTGATTCCTACTGTTCGGCTTATCGGGAATCGTGCGCTCAATCAGTTTCTGTTCCAAAGCGGGATTCAGATAGTTTTTGCGGAAGGTCGGTCTGTGTGAAAGACCGAGCCGTTCCATAAGCGCTGTTGCCGATAGCGTTTCATCACCGAGAGCGGAGAGGAGCAGCTCGGTCGGCGATTTATCTTGGTCGGTCACTTGGTCGCTATCTTGGTCGGTGCTGCGACCAACAACCGTGATCTCCGTCAAGCTGTCGCGGATGATTTCAAGCATCAATTCCACGAATCCTGCGCTGTCTGCCTGCTTGTCGGCGGCACCAAGGGCATCGTAGTATTCTTTTTGCCGGGACTGGATCAATTCCTCAATCGGCAGCCAGAAGAACAGCTCCTTCCAATTGCCAAGCAGGAGGCTGTGCCACATTCGTCCTATGCGGCCATTGCCGTCTGCGAAGGGATGGATAAATTCAAATTCGTAATGAAAGACAGCACTCTTTATCAGAGGATGAAGCTCCGACTGCTGATACCATGCAAATAGGTTGTGGATATGTTCCGGCACGAATTCTGGCGGAGGGGCCATGTGGATCAAAACATCCCCATCAAAAACACCGACGCCGCCAGAGCGGAACTTGCCGTTCTCCGGCACAAGGCCGTTCATCATCAGCTTGTGCGCTTTGAGGAGATCGTCCACAGACGCAGGGTTTAACCGCAGCATCAGTTCATAGGCTTCATAGGCGTTCTGTACCTCTTTGATCTCATTTGGGTTTCCGAGAACGCGCTTGCCGTCAAGAATCGCCGTCACCTGCTCCAGCGACAGGGAGTTATGCTCAATCGCAAGAGAAGAGTGGATTGTACGGATGCGGTTCTCGCGCCGTAGATGCGGGCTGATGGTTCCCTCCTGCAGCACGGTGATCCGACCAACCTGTTCGCTGATCTCCGCAATTAGGGATGTCATTCTATCCGTCATGTGAAACGGCGGTTTATAGTCGCTCATTGAAAGACCTCCTTCGTCCACATAGATTTTGGAAAAAGCGCAGGAAGCAGCTTCCTGTTAATCAAACAAGGTATCTTTGTGAAGTCTAACACAATCAGCAAATCGAATCAAGCAAGGATACGGCGGGCGCAGTATCTGCAGAAAGCGTTATGGTATGGATCGATACGAAAGCTCGTCACGTCTAGGGATTAAATCTACAGGTGTGGCATATAAAAACGAATCAGTATGCGTGGCGTCCTGTTTGTTTATGTGATATAATCGTTGTAGATTTTTGGGAGCATATGCTTTTGCGTCAATTGACCGTCCTGCAAAGGATAGAAAAATAACAGCGGCTGGGAGGATTTGATATGGAAATTTTCAACAATACTACGAAAGTGGTCAAAGATGACCTCGAAAAAAAGATCGTTCCGGGTTCCCGCGTTTCCATTGCTTCTGCCTGTTTTTCTATCTATGCGTACCAGGAACTCAAGACACAGCTGGAGGCTTGCGAGGAACTGCGCTTTATATTTACGTCCCCGACCTTTGTGGCTGAGAAGACGCCGAAGGAGCGCCGGGAGTTTTACATCCCCCGCCTGAAACGTGAGAAAAGCCTGTATGGTACGGAGTTTGAGGTACGTCTGCGCAATGAATTGAAGCAGAAGGCTGTGGCGAAGGAATGCGCTGAGTGGATGCGGAAGAAGGTACAGTTCCGCTCCAATGTCACCAGGGAAGGCATGAACAACTTCCTTTTGGTGGAAACCCCGGAGGACGATTATACCTATATGCCCATGAACAGCTTTACCACGGTAGACCTGGGCTGCGAACGGGGAAATAATCTCACGAACATGGTCACCCGTATGGAAAATCCGGCTACCCAGGAATTCCTGCGGATGTTTAACGCCATATGGCAGGACGAGGAGAAACTCTCCGATGTGACGGAGGATGTCATTGAGATGATTTCCACTGTCTACCAGGAGAATGCGCCGGAGCTTGTGTACTTTATGATCCTCTACAACATCTTCTCCGAATTTTTGGACGACATTTCGGAGGATGTGCTGCCAAACGATGCCACTGGTTTCAAGGACAGCGTGGTCTGGAACAAGCTTTTTAACTTCCAGAAGGACGCGGCGCTTGCCATTATCAACAAGCTGGAGATGTACAACGGCTGCATCCTGGCAGACAGCGTGGGTCTTGGGAAAACCTTCACCGCCCTGGCAGTCATCAAGTACTATGAAGGCCGCAACAAGAACGTGCTGGTGCTGTGTCCGAAGAAGCTGTGTGAGAACTGGATGACCTTCCGTGGGAATCTCATCAACAATCCGCTGGCAGAAGACCGCCTGCGTTATGACATCCTCTATCATACCGACTTGTCCAGGGACAGCGGCAATACTGTCATTGGCCTTCCCATCGACCGTATCAATTGGGGGAACTACGACCTGGTTGTCATTGATGAGAGCCATAATTTCCGAAACGGAAACGGGACGGACAGCCGTGGCGGGGAAAAAGAAAACCGTTATATGCGGCTTATGAACCGGGTCATCAAGCCGGGCGTGAAAACCAAGGTGCTGATGCTTTCTGCCACGCCTGTCAACAACCGCTTCTAT
>CADBTO010000118.1 GCA_902797565.1 uncultured Lachnospiraceae bacterium | reverse complement strand
GGTCCGTCTGGTACATCCGGCGGCTCCTCTGCACCGCTCGGTCCCGCTCGTCCTGCGTCACTTCCATTAGCAATGTTCCTGCCACCTGCATCGCCTCCTTTGATTCTATGACCCTGTTTATGATTTCCCGGTGCCTCCTGATATCCGCATACCGGAAGAAGACCGCCCACTTCTCCAGGTCCGTCATCTCTTCCACCGGCTTCCGGAGAACCCCCTTCAGCTTGGAAAGCTCCACATACACCACATGGAGCGCGTCCGAAAGCAGCCCGTTGTCCGTATCATGCCGCAGCGAGAAGGTATTCAGGAAACTCTCGCGCTCCGGGAAGACCGTATAGCGGCAAAACGTCACCTGGTACGTCCTCGCCAGCTTGTCATACCGCTCGAGCCCCCGCGACGGCTGCGACGCGTGCAGATCGCACAGATAATAGATCCCTTTCCCTTTCAGGTTCTGAAAGCCGCTGTCCGTCTTGTCCTCCTCCTCGATCCTGCTCGCCTGAATCTCGATATCGATCTGCGTCCCGTCTTCGGACCTGCAGTTCAGATCCAGCCGCTCTGCCTTCTCCTCTGTATCATCTGGCGGGATCTCGCTGTTCCGCACCACCACGTTCTGCACGTCCTGCCCCAGCAGCGCACAGACCAGATCCACGAGCGCAGGCTTCCCTTCCGGCGAAGCCAGGATCCGCTTGAAAATCCGATCGTCATATGCCGGCGGTATGTCTGCATCATTCGGTATAAATCCCATGCCTGCCCCCTTTCACCCCACCTTGCTTTCCCTGATCACTCCCACTCCATTATACCACTCTGCAAAAAAAATGCAATAGCGCAATCCCCGCTCCCTAATGCACCCCATTCTTCAGATACCGCTCCGTCAGATACGTTGCTCCGGCTCCCAAGTTTCCATTATACGCATTCCGTTTCAGCATATCCTTCGCCGCTTCCTGCACATTGGCAGCATTGATCTGTGCCCGCCGAAGCAGCTTGATCCGCGGCGCCGTCTTCACCAGAACCCCGTCTTTGATCTCCTCTGTCTCTGAAAGCCCCTTGCGAATCGACGCTTTCACGGCTTCCAGCCGCTCTCCAAACTTCTCGATTTCCGCCGGCGTCCGATGGTCTCCCAGGACAAACGCTGCCATCTCCGGCGTATAACTCTGCAGCGTATCCCAGAACTCTTTTTCAATAAAGGGAACCGTATAACATTCATCGTTAATCGACTTGGTCATCACCGGCATCGCCTTTCCCACACCTTTTATGATCCGCGCTCCAGAAATCTCCCCAAATGAAAGGTCGTTATCAATCCCCTTGATGCTGGTAATCCGCCAGGCACCGTTCTGATTAACGGTGTGCTGAACAAAATAATTGCCCATATTCCGGTCGATCTGCCCGCAGATGAGATCCAGGATCTGCATCTTGATGATCTGGTTTACGGCCTCCGGCGAATATTCGATGCGGACCGGATGTCCGTTCGCGTTCTGCTGATCAGACTGCTTCACCAGATCCTCCATCGACATCCCCAGTGCACCTTCCTGGACATTGCAGCGCATCAGCTTCCCATCCATTTCGATCACCCCGGTTTCAGACCTGGCAATCACCTCGTCCATCCCAAGACCCGCAGCAATCCGGCTTGTAGAGACATTCCGGTTGGTAATGACCGCATTTCCCGTGATTTGCGCATTGTACTCGCTCCGCGCCATATCATCCATATGGCTGCGTTTCGCAAGAAAACGGATGAACCCGGCCTTGACCTTCATTGCATCCACAGGCTCTCCCTTTTGATCCAGCTCTCCCTCTTTCGGCATTTTGTGCCGAAGCACCAGTGCAAAATGCAGCATCCCTTCCCGCGCGGCCTTGTCTGCCTTCGAAGCCTCTGCCCCATCCGGTGCTTTTTGCACTGCCCGGTTCTGGATCGACAAAGCCACATCCTCCACCAGCTGCTCCCCATCCATTCCGCCTAGTACTCTGTTTTTCATATCATTGACGATATCGTCCCAGTCCTCCTTGGAAAACGGAAACGAGCGATGGAGCCTGCGCAGTTCGGACGCCAGTTCCTGGCCCATACCCTCTGCCATCCCCTCGTATGCTTTCAAACAGCTCTCAAAATCGAGCCCGCCCAGCGTTTCTTCCACCTTCAGCACAGAAAACGTGCCATTCCCGTTCTGGACCATGTATGCGTTCGAGGTGCCTCCCCCGATCTCCTGCACATCCCTGCTGGAATACCTCCTGGCACGCGCCATTTCCAGGACATTTGCCCAGGTCCTTCCCGCCTGCATCGTCGCTCCCTGCGCCGCATGCTCCAGCGCTTTTTTCTCCATACATACACGCGCATGCAGCCGTGTCACCAGATCCATCCGCTTCTGTCCGCTCTCTTTCTGCCCGCCTCCGGTTCTGGTAATATGATCCATATAGTCCTGGCATCTTTGTTCTAGCGTATTATAACGGTCCATCATCTCTTTCAGCGAATCTGCCTGGATTTTCTGATGATTGTCATACAAAACTTCCTGCCCCATCAAGGCTTGATGCGCTTTAATGGCCGCTTTGATTGCCTTCATTTCCGATCCGTCATCACGCGTAATAAATCCAAACTTCTTCTTGTCCGCAAGGATCTGAGCCTCAAGACTTTGGCTTTCCAATATCTCCAGCATCTGTTCGCGGTGTGCACCCTGGTAGGGCGCATCTTGCACGATCTGATATGCCTGGCGGATCGCCTGCTGCGCATCCGCCTCCCGCCCGACCGCCTGCTGGTCACGCATCATGTTCCGCACCAGATTCTCTATATCACTCCGCGCGGCAGCCTCCGAGGCCGCGCTCCGGATCCGGTAATGCTGCATATGCTCCCGCCGCTCATTTCCCAGCAAATCGGTTTCGCTTCCGCGCGCCTGCATGGATTTCCTCCGGAACTTGTCGCGATATCCCTTTTCTTCCGCCGCCATCTGCTCCCGCACATCAATGGTCCGCAAAAAGTCCACGCTTTTTGCCCGGCGCACACGTTCCAGCCGCTTCGGCGATACGGTTTCCACACGCTGCTGTACCTGCAGCATCTGCGTCTGCGTTTCCTGCTGCTGCTGCAGTTCCTCGCCCCGCTGGAGGACACGCTGCATCTGCTGTTCTTCCCGATGCTGCTCCTCCAGCTGCCGCATCACCTTCCGTTTCCGCTGCATCTGCTGCTGCAGATCACTTCCTGT
>CADBTO010000117.1 GCA_902797565.1 uncultured Lachnospiraceae bacterium | reverse complement strand
TTCACCTCAACTTTCCAAAAAAAAATAAATAAAAAATAAAAAATGCTTGACAAACCATACAGACTTGTTCTATATTATAGAGTGCTTTACCATGTGTAAGGTGGGTTTACTATGCCCATACACTGGATTATACAGAAAATTTAGTAATTGTCAACTGATGGAGCGAGAAAACTGATTGCTTCTATGCTTTATCGCTTCATCCGAATACGAGAGGTGGACCGCTCATGGAGAAAAACAGACTTGCAAAGGTCAAATCCGGAAAAAGCGTTCGTATGAGTTTCGCCAGGAGGAAGGAAGTCCTTCCGATGCCGAACTTTATCGAGGTACAGAAAAATTCGTATCAATGGTTCCTGGATGAGGGGCTGAAAGAGGCGTTCGATGATATCTCGCCGATCACGGATTACAGCGGACATTTGAGCCTGGACTTCATTGGCTTCCAGCTGTGCCGCGAAGATGCGAAATATACGATTTCTCAGTGCAAGGAGCGGGACGCAACCTATGCGGCACCTCTCAAGGTTAAAGTGCGCCTGTTCAATCGGGATACGGATGAGGTGACGACGCACGAGATCTTTATGGGAGACCTGCCCCTGATGACGGAGACGGGGACGTTCGTGATCAATGGCGCGGAGCGTGTCATTGTGTCCCAGCTTGTTCGTTCACCGGGAATCTATTACGGGATCGACCACGACAAAGTTGGTAAAGAACTGTTTTCCAGTACCGTGATCCCGAACCGGGGCGCGTGGCTGGAATATGAAACAGACAGCAACGATATATTTTATGTCCGTGTGGACCGGACGCGGAAGGTGCCAGTGACTGTATTAGTACGCGCACTTGGTGTCGGCACGAACCAGGAGATCCTGGATCTTTTCGGGGAAGAACCGAAGATTCTGGCATCGCTGACCAAGGATCCCTGCGTGGTGGACGAACAGAACCAGGGCAGCTATGAGCGCGGCCTTCTGGAACTGTACAAAAAGATCCGCCCCGGCGAGCCGCTGACGGTGGACAATGCCCAGAGCCTGATCGATGCGATGTTCTTTGACCCGCGCCGTTATGACCTGGCGAAGGTCGGACGTTATAAATTCAATAAAAAGCTGCATTTGCGGAACCGGATCACCGGGAAAGTGTTTGCGGAGGACGTGATCGACGCGAGCACCGGGGAAATTCTTGCGGAAAAAGGCGAACGTGCCACGCTGCAGACTGCAACGCAAATCCAGAATGCCGGGATTCCCTATGTCTTTGTGGAAACGGAAGAGCGGGTGGTGAAGGTCCTTTCGAACCTGATGGTGGATCTCCGCGCCCATGTCCGCTGCGACCCGAAGGAGCTGGGGATCAATGAACTGGTGTACTATCCGGTTCTGGCAAAGATCCTGGAGGAGGTTCAAGATCCGGAGGAGCGTCTGGAGGCAATCCGTCGGGATGCCGGGGATTTGATTCCGAAGCACATTACAAAAGAAGACATTTTTGCTTCCATCAATTATAATATGCACCTGGAATGGGGCATTGGAAATAAAGACGATATTGACCACCTTGGAAACCGTCGTGTCCGTGCCGTGGGCGAGCTGCTGCAGAACCAGTACCGCATCGGCCTTTCGCGTCTGGAACGTGTGGTCCGGGAGCGTATGACCACGCAGGATCTGTCTGAGATTGCGCCCCAGAAGCTGATCAATATCAAGCCGGTGACGGCGGCGGTCAAGGAGTTCTTCGGTTCTTCCCAGCTGTCCCAGTTCATGGATCAGAACAACCCGCTGGGCGAGCTGACGCATAAGCGGAGGCTTTCTGCACTGGGGCCGGGCGGTCTGTCCAGGGATCGTGCCGGATTCGAGGTCCGCGATGTGCACTACTCCCATTATGGGCGGATGTGCCCTATTGAGACCCCCGAAGGTCCGAACATCGGCCTGATCAACTCGCTTGCGAGTTATGCAAGGATCAATGAATACGGTTTCATTGAGGCACCGTATCGTGTGATCGACCGGGAAACGGATCCGAAAAACCCGATCGTGACAAACGAAGTGGTCTATATGACGGCAGATGAGGAAGATAATTTCCATGTTGCGCAGGCGAATGAGCGTTTGGATGCAGAGGGACACTTTGTCCGGAACTCCGTGTCCGGCCGTTATCGGGAAGAGACACAGGAATACGACAAGACCGTATTTGAATATATGGATGTGTCCCCGAAGATGGTGTTTTCTGTGGCAACATCCTGTATCCCGTTCCTGCAGAACGACGACGCGAACCGCGCGCTGATGGGATCGAACATGCAGCGGCAGGCGGTGCCGCTTCTGACGACGGATGCGCCTGTGGTGGGGACTTCCATGGAAGCGAAGGCGGCGGTGGACTCCGGTGTCTGTGTGCTTGCAAGGAACAGCGGCGTGGTGGAACGTTCCGAGTCCAACCGGATTG
>CADBTO010000116.1 GCA_902797565.1 uncultured Lachnospiraceae bacterium | reverse complement strand
CTTTGTCAGGGCATCCGAGTCCAGAAGGCTGTCATTCCTCCGGTACAGGTCCATCATAATCCCCGCAAGCCGCCTTCTGGCATCCTCAAAGTTGGTCGATTTTATGTTCGCAAATGACACAGACACCACCGGGAACTGCCCCTGCAGCTGCCGGTACTTCTCCCATCCATAAACAGACAGCCCTTCGAACAGGTCGTCCCGACCCGCATACTCCTTCGAGAAGAAGCACTCCAGCGTGCTCATCCCAAGCGTCTTCCCGAACCGTCTCGGCCGTGCCAGCAGGGTCACAATATCCCCGTTCTCCCACCACTCCCGAATGAAATCCGTCTTGTCCACATAAAAACAATCATTCTCCCGAAGCCACGCAAAATCCTGGTTCCCGATCGAGACCACTTTCCTGTTATTTTTCTGCATAAGACTCCTCATCCTTTCTCCATCCAGGCTCCAACGCGCCGCGATCGCACGCACTGAGGCTGCCCGGCGCCGCCTATTCTGCTCCCCGCACCTCAACCTGGCAGGAACGCATCGTTTCCAATGCCGCATGGTGTTTCTCCGGTGTCACACCGGCGCAGCAGGAAGCGTCCACAGCGATGTGCACCTGGGGCATATACGCCTTCAAAAGCAGCGCATTGGAAACCACGCAGATATCCGTACACAGTCCCACCAGTTCAATCTCGATTCCGTCCTGCGTTTCTTCTGCCATCGCTTTCAGATCTTCTGCCAGTGCCACGCTCCCAAACGTTGGCTTTTCATAGGCCTTCGCTCCAGCCAGAAGCTGCGCGATCTCGGGACGGACCTGCCAGCCGCCGGTTCCCCGGACGCAATGCGTGACCGGAAGGTTTTTCCCCTCCTGCGTATCCAGATAATCCTCCCCGTGCGTGTCCATCGTATAAACCACGTCCTTTGCCGGATACAAACGGATCTTCTCCATAACCGGTCCAACAACCGCCTGCGCCTCCTTTGTCCCAAGCGCCCCGTCAATAAAGTCATTCTGCATATCTACAACCACTAAAATCTTCCGCATACCCTTGCTCCTTCTGTGCCGCTTTCCTTATTCAAAATTCAAATCATCCCCGCCATTTCCCGCGCCACATATGCCCGGATCTGCACGCCCTCTTCCGTATATTCTTCCGAAAGCAGCTGCCCGGCCTCGCGCACCCGCGCAAGCTTTGCCATCTGCGCATACGGGATCAATGCTTCCACATAGACCCGCTGCTCCTGCATCACTTCTTCCAGAACGCCAAAAAAGGCGAGCAGCTCTGCTCTCCCGCCATGTTTCGCCGATAACCATACCGTGCGCTCTGCACGCGCATCCCGCAGCCCGCGGTCCGCTTCCGCCAGGTCTGCTTTGTTGAAAACCGTAATGACCGGCTTCCCGGAGATGCCAAGTTCCTCCAGGGTCCGGTATACCACATCCATATGAAGCTGTGCCTCTTTATCCGCACAGTCCACCACATGGATGAGAAAGTCCGCATACTTCGCCTCTTCCAGCGTACTGCGGAACGCATCCACCAGCTGGTGGGGCAGCTTATGGATGAACCCCACCGTATCCGTCAGCAGGACCTGCTCCCCGCGGGGCAATGCCGCCACACGCGTCGTCGGATCCAGCGTTGCAAAAAGCTTGTCCTCCGCCAGGACATTGGCATCCGTCAGCCGGCACAGCAGCGTGGACTTCCCCGCGTTCGTATACCCTACGATCGCCGCCGAAAGCAATGCGCTCCCGGAGCGCCTTTTCCGGCCGGTCTCACGCACCCGCTTCATATCCGCAATCTCCCGCGATAAAGACGCGATCCGCCGGCCAATCGCACGCCGGTCTGTTTCCAGCTTCGTCTCGCCCGGTCCCCTGGTCCCGATCCCGCCGCCCAGCCGGGATAACGCCTTCCCCAGTCCGCGCAGGTGCGAGGCACGGTACTTCAGCTGCGCCATCTCCACCTGGACTTTCCCCTCGCGGGTCTTCGCATGCGCTGCGAAAATATCCAGGATGAGCAGCGTCCGGTCCAAAACCTTGCACTGCAGCGCATCCGAAAGATTTTTCAGCTGTACCGGCGAGAGTTCATCATCACAGACCACCCCTTCCGCTTCATAGAGCTCCAGGCACTGCGCAAGTTCCTCCACCTTCCCGCTGCCCACATAGGTCGCAGGATTCGGGGCGGGGAGGCTTTGTACCACCCCGCCCGCCGAAACGCCGCCCGCTGTGTCCAGCAGTTCTTCCAATTCATCCAGCGACTTCCACGCCGCATCCACATCCTCCGTCGCTACTGCTACCAAAAGATAACGTTCCAAATCCCGCCTCCTCAAACACCATCGAAACCTTGAACAAATCCCCGTCCACAACCAGATCCAGCGTTCCGCCCATCAGCTGCGCCAGGCTCTTTGCGATCGAAAGCCCCAGCCCGCTGCCGCTCGTCTGCCTGGAAGCATCCCCCTGCACGAAACGCTGCAGCAGCTCTTCGCTGGAAAT
>CADBTO010000115.1 GCA_902797565.1 uncultured Lachnospiraceae bacterium | reverse complement strand
TCCGTTCGCTGGAGCAGCATGTGGACAGCCTCTCTGCCATGGGTTCCGGTTCTTCCCTTGACTTTTCCGGGCTTTCCAGACAGGAGTTGATGGAAGAACTTTCCATTGTGGATGACCAGCGGATCTACCGGATTGCAGAAGCACTGCGGCGGGGAGTGGATCTGGAGGAATTGTACCGGATTACGGAGATTGACCCGTGGTTTCTGGACCAGATCCGGATCCTGGTTGAGATGGAACGGAGGCTGATGCAGGAGGCGCTTTCTGTGGGGCTGATGTCCGAGGCGAAGCGGCTGGGATACCCGGACTGCGTGATCGCACAGCTTTCCGGGGAATCGGAGAAGGCAGTCAAGGCGCTCCGGGATCAGTGGGGCATTCATGCGGCGTTCCAGATGGTGGATACCTGTGCGGCGGAGTTTGCAGCTGAAACGCCGTACTATTACTCTGTGTATGGGAGCGAGAACGAAGCAATTCCGCAGTTTGAAAAAGAGAAGGTGCTCGTGCTCGGCAGCGGGCCGATCCGGATCGGGCAGGGAATCGAGTTTGACTATGCTTCGGTACACAGCACATGGGCGCTTGCCAGGGAAGGGTTTGAAACGATTATTGTCAACAACAATCCGGAGACAGTTTCGACGGACTTTGACATTGCAGACCGCCTGTATTTTGAACCATTGACACCGGAAGATGTGGAAAGTATCGTTGAAATAGAAAAACCGAACTGGGCAGTCGTGCAGTTCGGGGGACAGACCGCAATCAAGCTGACCGAGGCGCTGATGAAGATGGGTGTGCCCATCCTGGGGACAAAGGCGGAAGACGTGGACCGTGCGGAAGACCGGGAGCTGTTCGACCAAGTGCTGGCAAAGACGAAGATCCCGCGCGCGGCTGGCGGAACAGTGTTTACAGTTTCCGAGGCACGGCAGGTGGCGGGGCGGCTGGGTTATCCCGTGCTCGTGCGTCCGTCCTATGTATTGGGCGGGCAGGGCATGCAGATTGCATGGAACGACCGGGAGATCGAGCAGTTCATGGACATCATCAACCAGATTGCGCAGGACCATCCGATTCTGGTGGACAAGTACCTGCTGGGCAAGGAGATCGAGGTGGATGCGGTATGCGACGGGGAGGATATCCTGATTCCCGGCATTATGGAGCATATCGAGCGGACCGGCGTGCATTCGGGGGATTCCATATCGGTCTATCCGGCACCAACGATTACGGCGGATGTCAAGGAGAAGCTGGCGGATTACACGCGGCGGCTTGCGAAGGAGCTGCATGTCCTGGGGATGATCAACATCCAGTTCATCGTGATGGACGGGGAGGTTTATGTCATCGAGGTCAATCCGAGGTCTTCCCGGACGGTGCCCTATATTTCAAAAGTCACGGGGATTCCGATTGTGGAACTGGCAACGCAGGTCATGCTTGGAAAGAAGCTGCGTGACCTGGGCCATGGAACGGGGCTTGCACCGGAGGCGGAGTATGTGGCGATCAAGATGCCGGTGTTCTCGTTTGAGAAGCTGCGGGGCGCAGAGATTTCGCTGGGGCCGGAGATGAAGAGCACCGGGGAGTGCCTGGGGATTGCGAAGGATTTCAACGAGGCGCTGCACAAGGCGTTCCTGGGGGCGGGCGTGACCCTGCCGAAGTACCGGCAGATGATTATGACGCTGAAGGACGACGACAAGCCGGAAGGTGTGGAAGTGGCAAAGCGCTTTGAGGCGCTGGGCTACAAGATTTACGCGACACGGCGCACGGCGCAGTACCTGCAGGAGCATGGCGTGCATGCGCTGCGGGTGAACCGGCTGTCGCAGGAGTCCCCGAACGTCCTGGACCTGATTCTGGGGCACAAGATCGACCTTGTGATCGACACCCCGACCGAGGGGCATGGAGACAAGCACCGGGATGGTTTCCTCATCCGGCGCAACGCGATCGAGACGGGCGTTTACTGCATCACGGCGATGGACACGGCGAAGGCGCTGGCGCGGAGCCTGGAAACAGACGCGGGGAAGATGGAGCCGGTGGACGTGGCAAAAATCTTTTAGATATTGCTTGATTGATGCGGCTGTGATATGCCGTATCAATCGAACGCAGGGGAGAAAGAGATAAGGGGGAGAAACGCATGAGATTACGGAATTTGAAAGGGTTTGCGGCGCTGGCACTTTCGGCGGTGCTGGCGGCTGCGTCTGTTCCAATATCCACGATTCCTGTTGAAGCGGCCGAGCCTGCAGCAGCTGCAAGCGTGACGGTGAAACAGAACGGGACAAAGAAGGTTGCGATCCAGAAAAACGGCTGGAAGATTATTGAGGTTTCCACCCAAAGCAGCAAGCCTTCCGTGGCGCAGGCTCTTGCAGCAAAATCCGCGATTACGATCTACGGAATCCAGAAGGGAAAGTCTACGTTTACGACGACGATCCGGGTGAAGAAAGGGAAGAAGACGAAGACCTATACGCTGAAGACGGTGGCAACGATCGCCGCGCCTTCTGCTGCGCTGGCTGAATCTGAACTGGCTGAAGGAGGGGCGACATCGGTTTCCATATCGCACATTGTGAAGAAAGCGACCGTGACGTATACGTCTTCCAACAAAGCCGTGGCAACGGTGGATGCGAAAGGGACGGTTACGGCGGTATCTGCCGGGAAGGCAAAAATTACTGCGAAAGTGACGCTTCCAAAAACCAAATATGCGAAGAAGGCATCACTCAAACTCAGTGCGGGAACGATTAAAGTGGTGCAGGGAAAGAAGGAGGAAGCGGACACGCCAGACTTGACAAAAAACGCTTCGATTGCCACCTCCTCATCCAGCATCGAGGTAGGAAAGACAACGGAACTTTCGGTAACAGGTGCGGAACCGGGGAAGGATTTCC
>CADBTO010000114.1 GCA_902797565.1 uncultured Lachnospiraceae bacterium | reverse complement strand
GCGCCGGAAGAGCAGGCAGAGGCAGCCGGGAACGAGAACGCCGGAAAGCTGAAGCGTGTTTCGGAATTGGGAGAGCTGGACATCCAGGAAGGCATTTCCTATTCCGGTTCACAGGATATGTATCTGATGGCACTGCAATTTTTTGCAAAGACAGTGGACGCAAAGTCGGAAGAGATTCTTTCCTATTATAATAATGGAGATTGGGACGGTTATCGTTCCAAGGTACACGCGCTGAAGAGCACAGCACGCGTGATTGGCGCGGGGGAGCTTTCCGAGATGGCACGGCGGCTTGAGGCTGCAGCAAACGAAATGGACCTGGAGTATATTCACGAGCATACAGACGAGGTGCTGGCATTTTTCGCGACCTACAAGGAGAAATTGAGCGGTCTGTGAGACTGCCGGAGCAGTTCGGGCGATATTTTTAAGGCAAAGGACACAAGGAGAGGGAGATGGCTAGGAAAAAAATCTTGATCGTAGACGATGAGGAACTGATTTTGATGCTGACAGAGCATATTCTGTCAGAGCAGTATGATACGGTTTGCGCAAGTTCCGGAGAAGAGGCAGTCGCGCTCTATGAGAAAGAACGCCCGGATCTCATTTTGTCCGATCTGGTTATGCCAGGGATGGGCGGTTTTGAGATGATGGACATCATGCGGACGAAGTATGGACGTTCGATTCCGATCATGTTTATGACGGCGCAGGAGAGTGAAGAGAACGAGCTGCGCGGGTTTGAAAGCGGTGCTGTGGACTATATCCGCAAGCCCCTGAAGGCGGACGACCTGCTCCGCCGCGTGAATACGATTATGGCAAAGATGGACCGGCTGCATATCCTGCAGCGTTCTTCGCGGACGGATTCCATGACCGGTCTTTTGAACAAGTCCGCAGTGGCGGAGGCAGTCACCGAGGCGATCAGGAAAGGCAGGGGCATCCTGGTCGTGGTCAGCATTGATAATATGACGATGATCAATGAAACCTTTGGCCATGACAAAGGAGACATTATCCTGGTGCGTTTCGCGAAGATGCTGTCCCAGATGAAACGTCCGATTGATATCCTGGGCAGGACCGGCGGGGATGAATTCCATGCATGGCACGTTGGCACTGATGATGACGAACTGGTTGCGATGAAGACGAAACGGGCCAATGAGGAGATCCGTTCGTATGCAAAAGAGATCTTTGGCGCGGACAAGGAGGCGTCGCTTGGCGTGACGGTTGGCGCGGTGATTTGCCCGGAGAATGGAACGGATTTCCGGGAGCTGTATGACAAGGCGAAGCAGGCAGCATCCGCCGTTAAGGCGCGCGGCGGCAGGGGCTTCGCGTTCTATCAGGAACCGGGCCGCCTGGATGCGGTATCGGAGCCGGCCGGGAGCGGGGTGCTGCGGCAGATCGAGGAAACGATGGGAGAAGCGAAGCGCCGTGCAGGAGCCTATGTCTTAGGGGTGGATGAATTTGCCGGTATATACCGCTTCCTGGCGCGTCTCGTGACCAATTACAGCAGGAATATCAGCCTTGTGGTCTTCACGGTGGAATGCGACCTGATGGCAGGGATTTCTGCAGGTGTCGCAGCAGACCGTTTTATGGATGTGGCGGCGGACTGCTTGCGCAGCAGTGATGTCATGGCGAAATATTCGGAAAATCAGATTGTTTTGCTGATTGTGCGTGGAGAGAATGAGGACAGCGTGATCCCGCTGACCCGGATTATGGACCGGTGGCGTATGCAGCCTGCGATTGATGGAATCCGCGTCCGCATTGACCGGGAAATGCTTTCATGACAGAGAGGAACTGTCTGGGAGACAGGCTTGACAAATGCACCCGGAAAGGCTAAAGTGTCGGGATAGAAATTTTGTTTTGACACAGGCATCGAGCGGGGGGTGTGGACGAGAAAGATTATGGCTAAAAAACGAATCGGTGATCTCCTGATAGAGCGGGGGCTCATTACAGAAAACGAACTGAAATTTGCTTTGGACATGCAGAAGCAGACCCATGAAAAGCTGGGCGAGGTGCTGGTGGGGAACCATATCATCACGCCGGAGGATCTGGCAAAGACCCTGGCGTACCAGCTGGAAGTGGATTATATTGACCTGTCCAAGGTTTCAATCCCACAGGATATGGCAAAGCTTGTCGGGAAGAACACGGCGCGGCAGAACCATCTGGTTCCCGTACAGAGTACGGACAGCGCCCTGTATGTGGCGATGGATGACCCGCTGAATTATTACGCGATTGAAGAAGTCCGGAAAGTCACAAAACTCCGAATTATCCCGCTGATTGCCACGGAAACCGCTGTGGAGCATGCGATCAATTCCCTCTATGGGAATGAGGGCGCGATGCAGGCGATTGAGGACATCCGGCGGGAGCGGAGTATTGCGGAGGCAGAGGCGGTCATCAAGGAAGACCGCCCGCCAACGATGAACTTGGATTATGTGATTTCCAGCACGGGGATGAATGAGGAGAAGGAGCTTTCTCCCACGATCCGCCTGGTCAATTCCATCCTGGAGCGTGCCGTTTTGGAACGTGCCAGCGATATCCATCTGGAACCGAGGGAGATGGATATGGATGTGCGGATGCGGATTGACGGTGTGCTGCAGCAGGCGATTACGGTGCCGAAGGACATTACGCCCTCTGTCATCGCCCGGATTAAGACGATGGCGGCGATTGACGTCGTGGAGAAACGGATTCCGCAGGACGGCCGCTTTGCGGTCAGTACGGCGGGCAAGAATATTGATGTCCGTGTGTCCACGCTGCCGATTGCCTGGGGTGAAAAGATTGTCTGCCGGCTTCTGGACAAGTCCAGTACGAAGATGACCAAAGAAGCGCTGGGTATGACGCCGGAGGATCTGGAAAAGTATACGCGGCTGATCCACTATCATGACGGGGTGGTTCTTTTGGTCGGGCCGACCGGTTCCGGGAAGACCACCACGATGTACGCGATGCTGAGCGAGTTGAACACGAAATCCGTGAACCTTGTCACGCTCGAAGACCCGATTGAGTATAATATCAACGGGCTGAACCAGGTCCAGGTCAATCCGAAGGTCAATATGACATTTGCCTCCGGCCTGCGCGCGATCCTGCGGCAGGATCCGGACATTGTTTCCGTGGGTGAGATCCGCGACGGAGAGACCGCTGAGATTGCGATCCGGGCGGCACTGACCGGGCGGCTGGTTCTTTCCACCATCCATACAAACGATGCCGTGGGGGCAATCGAGCGCTTGGAAGATATTGGCGTCGAGCCGTACCTGATCGCGTCCGCATTGCGCGGCGTGATCTCACAGCGGCTGGTCCGGCGGATTTGTCCGCATTGTGACGTGGAATACCATCCGGATGAGGAAGAGCAGGGAAAACTGGGGCTGGAATTTGATCCGGATCGGATTTTCCATCGCGGCGAGGGCTGCTCCCATTGTTACCAGACAGGTTATTCCGGGCGGATTGCGGTGTTTGAGATCATGCAGATTACGCCGGATATCCGGGAGCGGATTTACCACCGGGAGGGAAGGCAGAAAATCCAGGAGGCGCTGGCGCTTCCGGAAAACGGCTTTGTATCGCTTCGGAAGAATGCGGTGCGGCTGGTGGAAGAAGGGACAACCACGCCGTCAGAGGCGCTGCGGATTATCTATGAAGGCGAACAATCCTGATATACGGATTTGAAATCATACAGACAAAAACAGGAGCATAAATCATGACAACAATCGAAGAATACGTCCGGCGGGCAAAACAGGATGGAGCGTCGGATATCCATATGATCTGCGGGCTGCCGCCAAAATACCGGCGGAACGGAGAGTTGGAGAATATGGAGAATGTCCCGCTTTCCGTGCAGGACTGCCTGCAGATGGCGCGGGAACTTGCCGGATCGGACGAGAAATTTGCAAAGCTGATGCAGGAAGGGGAACTGGACGCGGCGGGCACCTTTGCCGGAAACCGCTGCAGGATCCACCTGTTCAAGCAGCAGGGCGTGCCGTCCCTGGCGCTGCGTATCCTGTCAGAGATCATCCCGCAGCTGGAAAACCTGGGGCTGCCGATGGCGGTTCTGGATCTGCCGAAACTCCATAAGGGCATTGTACTCGTGACCGGCGAGACCGGCTCCGGGAAATCCACCACGCTGGCGGCGCTTCTGGACAATATCAACCACAACTACCGGCGGCATATCGTGACGCTGGAAGATCCGGTGGAGTATCTCTACAAGCCGGATCTGTGTGCGATCAATCAGCGGGAAGTGGGCAAAGGCAAGGATACCGAAAGTTTTGCGGCAGGTCTTCGGGCAAGCCTCCGCGAGGATCCGAATGTCATTCTGATCGGGGAAATGCGGGACCGCGAGACGATCGAAACGGCGATTACGGCGGCAGAGACCGGCCATCTGGTATTTGGGACCCTGCATACCGGGAGTGCGTCAGATTCGATTGACCGGATTGTTCAGGTGTTTCCGGAGAATGCACAGGCACAGATCCGGCTGCAGCTTTCGATGTGCCTGGTGGCAGTACTAACACAGCAGCTCGTGCCCCGGCGGGACGGCGGCAGGGTGCTTGCCACGGAATATATGATTGTGACAGACGCGATCCGGAACCTGATCCGGACCGGGAATACGCCGCAGATTGCGAATGCGGTCGCGACCAGCGCACAGATCGGCGGGCAGACGATGGACCAGTCGCTTTGCATGCTGGTGCGCAAAGGCCTGATCACGCGGGAAAACGCGCTGCACTATGCCGTGAACAAGGATTTTGTGAGCCGGAATATGCGCTAGGAGCGAGGGTAGGTCAAAATGGTTTCTTATAAATATACAGCGATGTCGGACACCGGGGAAACCGTCGAGGGAATGATCGAAGCATTCGACGAACTGGATGCGGCAGAACGGATTCGCAAGCAGTACAAAGTCGTCGTTTCGATGCAGGAAGCGTCGAAAACCAGTATGCAGCTGGAATTGCCCTCATTCCTTTATATGGATATTGGCGGCCGGAAGATCAAGCCCAAGGCGTTCACACTGATGTGCAGCCAGTTTGCCACGATCCTGGGCGCCGGGATCCCGGTCGCGCGGGCAGTCCAGCTGATCTGTGAAAAGACGGGGGACAAGGTCCTGAAAAACCTGCTGCTTGCTGTGGCGGAGGATGTGGAGGCGGGGCGGACAATTTCCGCGAGTTTTGAGGAGCATGGCGGGAAGCTGCTGCCGCCGACCTTCGTTGAGACCCTTCGCGCCGGAGAAGAGGCGGGGGACATTGCCAGTTCCTTTGATTCGATCTACCGGCATTATGACAAGCAGACCAAGATGGCGGGGAAAGTCCGTTCGGCGATGATGTATCCGATCTTCGTGCTGTGTGTTGCCGTGATTGTGGTCATTGTCCTGATGGTCAAGGTGGTTCCGGCATTCACGGAAGTATTCGATGCGCAGGGGGCCCAGTTGCCGCTGATCACAAGGATTTTGATTGGTATGTCCGGGTTCGTGTCCCAGACCTTCTGGTACTTCCTGATTATCCTGCTGGTGCTTGCGATCGGGCTGATTTTGTTCGAGCGTACCGATAAGGGAAAGATTGCGATGGCGAAGGTGCAGCTTGCGCTGCCGATCGTGGGGAATATCGCGGAGCTGAACACCGCAAGCCTGTTCGCGAATACGATGGCAAGCATGGTGGGATCCGGCATTCCGATGATGAAAGCGGTCTCTGTCACGGCGGATGTGTTCCCGAATGAGTGGATCCGCCAGAAATCCATGGAGATGGTGGCGAAGATCGAAGAAGGGCGGAATGTGGCGGATTCGATGCGCGAGGCAGAGTGCTTCCCGGATATCCTGACGGATATGGTGGGTGTGGGTGAAGAGACCGGGGAGATGAAAGAAACCCTGGATACGATTGCCCGGTACTACGACGAAGAGCTGGAAACCGCTGTGACATCCGCAGTTGCGATGCTTGAACCGGCACTGCTGGTCTTTATCGCGATTGTGGCAGGGTTTATCGTGGTTGCGATCTATATGAGCATGTTCGCGATGTACAGTGTAATGTAGTACAGTATTAGGCTGGGGATGCATGGTGTAGTGCAGTATTAGGCTGGAGATGTATGATATCGTGCTGTATTAGCTGGGAATCTGATGGGAATAGAGAATTTGTTTGGGGCATCGGCGTCTGTGCCGGGGTGCATGCTTTTTGGGGTGCTGGGGCTGGTATTCGGTTCTTTCCTGAGCTGCACGGCGGTGCGCCTTTCACGGGGAGAGGATTTTGTCACGGGCAGGAGCCATTGCGAGCACTGCGGCGTTGCGCTCCGGGGACGGGATCTGGTTCCGGTGCTGAGTTTCCTGCTTTCCGGCGGAAAGTGCCGCTATTGCAAGGCAAAGCTTTCCGCGGCATATCCGGTATCCGAACTGGTGTTCGCTGCGCTCCTGCTGGGACTGTACCTGCGGTTTGGAAACAGCGCGGAGTTCCTGCGGGATGCGGTGTTTATCGGCTTGTTGTTTGTCATTGCCGTGGTGGACGTTCTGGCATATGAAGTACCGGATGGGGCACTGCTCCTTGGGCTGATTGCCTGGGCCGGCGCTTTGCCGTTTCTGGGATGGAACATTCGGGAGATTGCGCTGCATCTGGCTGCCGGAATCTTCTGCGGGGGAGCGGTACTGCTCCTTTCCCTAGTACTGGACCGGCTGCTTGGAAAAGAGAGCCTGGGAGGCGGGGATGTGAAGCTGCTGGGGCTTTGCGGGCTTTATCTGGGCTTTTTTGGGAGTTATCTCTTATTATTGGGATCCAGTGTACTGGGGCTTTTGCTTGCGGCAGCACAGAAGTCCGGAATCTGGACGGCACAGGCTGCGCGCCAGGAACGCGCGTTTGGAGAAATCCTGGAGGGAAGGATCCCGTTTGCGCCGGCGATCTGTGCGGCGGCATATCTGGTGCTGCTTGTTTCGGATGGACTCCGGGAATGGTATATGGGACTGGTTTATTTATGCTGAAGATGAATGAAAATATCCTGGGCGTCAGCTGCATCCATGGCAGGCTTTCGCTCACATGGATGAAAAACGGGAAGGTGCGGATTGCCGCATGCGAAAACATTCCGGAAAATATCGTAAGCAACGGTGAGATCGTTTCGCCGAACCTGTTTGCGGTTTTTCTCCGGGATACGGTAAAAAAATACGAAATTGGCTGCAAGGATGTGGCATGGTCCATTCCGCTTGAAGATACGTTCATCCGGACGATCGTGCTGCCGCAGATGGCGGATGACCAGCTGAAGCTGAACATTCCGTTCGAGTTCAGTGATTTCATACAGGGAGAGCTTTCAGAGTACAGTTTTGCCTATGTGGTCCAGCCCAAAGAAAAGGACTATTTTGCAGGCGGGACCGGCGGCGCGCAGGACGAAGGCGAGGATACAATGACGCTGGTTGCCTGTGCGGTCCGGAAGCGGTATGTAAACCTGATCGCGAAGATTGCTGCCGGGGCAAAAATGCGGCTGGTCTATGCGGCACCGGAGACGGTGGGGTATGGGCGGCTGCTCAGCCTGCTGCCGAATGAAGAGGAGATCCGGAAGGAACGCTGCTTTATGGACATCGGCATGGGGCGGACGCGGATGCTGATCTTCAAGAACCGGCATTACAAGCTGATGCAGGGTGTGGATATCGGGGAACGGCGGGTCATCCAGGCGATTGCGGATGATATGAATGTGGACGAGCGCCTGGCACAGACCTATATGGAAAATGAATTTGAAAACTGCGGGGAACGTCCTGCGGTGGTCAATGTCTACAAGGATATCTCACTGGAAATCCTGAAGGGCATCAATTTCTATGAAGTTTCGGATATGACCGCGAGGCTGTCCGATATCGTGCTGTGCGGCGGCGGTGCAAGAGTGCGGCCTTTGGTGGAACTTCTCAAACAGCGGATCAGTATGAATGTGGTGACGCTTGAAGAACTTCTCCCGGACTGGGACAAGTTCGGAGAACTGTCAAACACAGGCGCGTCTCTGGGGCTTGCCCTGGCTGCGGCGGATACGGATACCCGTTCGGTCAATCTGGTTGAATTGAAGGAAAAGGCGCAGGGCGGAAGGAACTGGCTGCAGATTGCGGGAGCATCCGTGGCAGCCGTGTTTTGCGTGGCGGCGTTCTTCAAATTTGCGGTGTATGACCGCTTTCATCATGTGGCACTGCTGCACCAGGAGGAGGCACGGCTGCAGGCGCAGATTGATGCGGGCAAGCAGGAAATCATGGAGAGCGGGGAGCTGGCAAAGAGTTACCACCATTATACATGGTCTGAGATGACAGAGGAGGAACGGGAACTTGTTGGCCGTTCGCGGGTGGCGCAGATTCTGAAAAAGGTCTCCGGGGATGGCATTACGGTCGAAGGGTTCTCCATGACGGGCAATGCTGCAACGGTGCGCGTGCAGGCGGGCTATCTGGCGCAGCTGTCTGAACTGGCACAGCGTCTGGAGGAGAACAAACTGGTGGATACTTGTTCGGTCCAGACCGCGCAGAGCGGGAGAGGATCGAGCACGCGTGTGACGGCGCAGCTGGTGGTGTATCTGGCGGGAGAATAAGCAAAGGAGATCTGCAATCATGAAAGTCATGGCATACAAGTTTTCACCCAGGGAAAAGCTTTTGCTGGCAGTCCTTGGGGCGCTGCTCCTGGTTCTCCTGTATATCTGGCTGGTGGACCAGCGAGTGCGGGTTGAAACGGAAAATGCGCAGAATAAAATTGCCTCGCTGGAAACGGAACTTGCAACGGTGCAGGAGCAGGTGGAACTGACGCGGCAGATGAAGGCGGAAATGGAGTCCGTGCATGGAGATCAGCGAAAACTCAGCTATATGCCGAGCTATAACGCGGAAAAGGAAGAGGTGAATTTTTTGAATACCACGCTTTCCGCGGCAAAGGATTATTATATTGGGTTTTCGGAGGTTTCCAAAAGCGGGGATTTGGTGCGGCGGAATTTTTCACTGCAGTACACGGCACAGAATTACCAGTCGGCGGTGGATATTCTGAAAAGCCTGGAAAGCAGTGATTTCCGATGCCTGGTCCAGGATCTGACGGTGGCTTCTTCCGACCAGTATCGGGCGGAAATCCAAAGCGGCCCGGTGACGGTCAATGCGCTCGCCACCTTCTATGAAACGATGTATGAAGGGGAGACCGATGGGCGGCTGCCGAAGCAGTGAGGAATGTGTACAAGGGGAAACACAAAACGGGGAGTGCATCAAGGAGATTTACAGGACGAAAGGAGCAGAAAGTGATGGACATGAAGACAAAAGACAGAAAGAGGAAGGCTGGATTTACCCTGGCGGAGCTGCTGATCGTGGTGGCAATCATCGCGGTGCTGGTCGCAATCGCGATTCCGGTATTCAATAACCAGTTGGAGAAGAGCCGGGACGCGACAACAGTGGCAAATATCCGGACGGCGTATGCGGAAGCTTCGGCAGCGTATATGACTGATGACGGGACAACCAAGGGGAACGTGACGGTGGACAGCGCGAATGACAAAGTGACCGTGGCGAATGTTTCGTTCAAGAGCCAGAAGAAGGGCCTGGGTTCGGATCTGGACAGCCTGACATGGCTGGGAAACAAAGGCGCATTTGATGCGGCTGCTACGGATCCCGGCGTATATCAGCTGGTGTTCACATTCAGCAGCACGGACAATTCCGTGACGGTTGCGGCAACCAAGACCGGCGCAGCGAACAGTGGTTCCAATACGAATAATACGAATAATGGGACGGATACGACGACACCGCCAGCAACGAGCGGTGGCACGAATTAAGAAACAGGAATGAAAGGGAAGAAGAAAAAATGAAAAAGAAATTCTTTACGTTATGTATGGCGGCAGTGATGGCATTTTCGGTGACAGCATGCGGCGGCGGAAATGGCGGAAGTGGCGGAAGTGTTGGCAGTGACGCAGGGAGTGAAACGAAAGACGGCGGGGATGTGGACTATATCAAGGGCAAGGGCTCCCTGGTGGTCGGCATCACGGATTTTGCCCCGATGGATTACCAGGAAGGCGGCCAGTGGGTTGGCTTTGACGCGGATCTGGCAAAGAAGGTCGCGGAGGACCTGGGGGTCGAAGCGGAG
>CADBTO010000113.1 GCA_902797565.1 uncultured Lachnospiraceae bacterium | reverse complement strand
GGGAACCGGACACACTCTGGCTCCTGCTCCCGCTCTGGGATGTATGGACCGTCCGGGTCCCCTGCCTGGTACGGACATAGCTGTCCTGGCAGCCGCTATAAGACGTGGTCATGTCGACCGTGATGCTATAGCTTTCAAAATCCACCAGATGGGTCAGTTTCCCGGTAACATTCCCTGATGTATCCACACTGCAGCTGATATAGGACTGGTTCAGCTCTGCCACAGAAGGCGCTTTTTCCTCCCCCACATGCCTTCCGGGATTTGTAGATCCTGTCACTCTGGCACTTGCGCTGTAACTGGCACTGTTGCTATGCGTATAGGTCACTGGCGGCGGGCAGGACGCAGAAAACGTAATCCACCCATATCCCTGCCCATCCAGCCCGGTGCCGGTAATCGAAAGCCCGGATGCCTCGGCATGGACCATACAGAAACGGATCACCAGTGCCCAAACCAGCGTCAAAAGCACTGCCGGAACGATCTTCCTGCCAAACTGCAGGATTCTCTTTCCCCCGCGCCAGCTCCCGTTTCGAACCTGTCTTCCGCTGCCTTTCCCCATTCGATTTCCCTTCTTCTTCTCCGCCAAGGCATATACTCCCCTATCCATCTGTGTCCTCTCCCCAATCATCCTCTGTCCGCTGCCTGAAAAGCCGCAGACAATTCCATATCCCCCTGCACCTTGATTTTCAAAAGCTGCTCCCGGCTGAATTTCTCCCCATGATGCGCTCCTGAAACTACCACCCAGCTGGCCTCTTCCTGAAACGAAATTCCTGGAATTTTCAGCTTTCTCCCCTCTTCAATCTCAAATGACGCGCAGACTGTCGGCTGTCCCTTGACATAGGGCAGTCCTGCACGCTTCGCATCCTTCCATGGCACCAGATACCGGACCTGGAATGTTTTTTTCTCCTGTTCCTGCTCCAGGATCACCGCCACATCCGCTTTTGCCTCTCCGATCTTCCCATTTGGATGAGTAAATTGCTCCACTGCTTTTACCACAAGGATCCCCTTCTGGGCATCCGCCTCCATAATCTCGATGTGAATCCTGAAATTCGGGTCTTCCCCGCTTTTCAATTTCTCCAGCATAAGCTCATTGAAATCCGCCGCCAGTTCCTCATCATCGTCAATACAGAAATTCTCATTCTCATAAAGATCTGACATTGCCTGCCTTGCAGAAAGGCGGAGCGCGTCCGAAAGCTCTTTTTCCCGTCCGGTACGCCCTTCCAGCGCAAGCAGTCCAATGACTGTAAACGACACCAGAAGCGTTGCGCAGATTCCAAAAACCACATTCTTCATTCTGCTGATTCTCCCCCATTTTTCCCCGTATTCTCCCCTGGATGATCCCCTTCACAATCCCCTTCACTGTCTCCCAAATCTTCTCCGCTTTCCCGATTTGCCACGCCGAAATAGACTTTACAGCAGTTTTTTGCCCCGCCAGGCGAAGTTGCTGATACCGTCAGCCGATAGCTTCCCCGCTCTAAAAAGCAAAACACGCCCTTTTTTCTTTGATAGACCTCCCCCGTCACATCAAAGCAGTCCTTTCCAGTTTCCAGCTTTTCCACACTGCAGATCTTGATCCCGCTGGCACATTCCCCATCCGTGAAGGAAAGCAGGTCCTCCGCATGATACGTCTTCCCGCACACCAGGATATCCTGCAGATGATATACCCCCACTTCCCGTGCAAATGCTTCTTCAAGAATTTCCCCTTCCTCTTCCGGAATTTCCCGGTCTCCGCTCCCTGCATTTGCCTCTGCAATATCCGCCAGTCGCTCCCAGATTGCCAGCGAACCAAACAGCAAGGCAAACAGTAACGCAATCGCTGCACATGCCGCAATCGCCCTGCCATATTCTTCCATCAGGATGCGCATCGCTCTTCTGCCCCCCGTTCCTTAATATTCCAGCCAGTATCCCGAAAAACGCAGTACCAGTTCATAAACCGGGCCTGCACGCTCCAAAAGCACATAGCTTGCGGCACCCAGCATCAGAAGGCCCGCAGCAGCTGCCAGAAGCGTATCCCCGTATTCCTCTATGACCTGTTTCATAACAGCACCTTATCTCATATCCGCATACAATTTCTGCTCCCGTACCAGCCCTATGACCGGAACGGAAAATTCATAGGTCAGCTCGCAAGTCGCATAGGAAATCCGGTCTGTCCCTTCCTGGGCCAGTGGATGGATCAGAAGCTGGAAATTCCGCTCCTGGGCCCCTTCCTCGCAAGCTTCCATGACTTCCTCTGAAAAATTGGAATTTTCAATCCGGATCACGCAATCCCGTAAAAACCCTTCCGCATCCCTTGCCGTCAGGGAAGCTGCCAGAATCCCTGTTCCCAGGGACACGATCGCCACCATAAAGAAAATCCCAAAAAACGCTTTGAACACATTTTCCATAGGCAGATCCCTAAAAACTGCAAAAACGGTCGATCAGAAACGCAAATCCATTGCAAAACATGGCTCCTGCCAGCAAAAACACACCAGCCACACCATAATCATCCACCACTTTTTTCATAAGACGCCTCCTTTCGTGATCCCCGCCAGATAAATAATGAACATCAGCACCATATCCGTCACAAGCTTGACACCGCCTGTGAGCTGCGGCGCCAGGAAAAGCGCATACATACCGGAAAGCGCATCCTCATCCTTCATCTTCTCCGCCTTATCCAGAAGCTTCTGGTTCCGGCGGATGATGTCTTCGATCTGGTTCCTTGCATCCCCGCCGCTCCCTTCCGAAATGGAATAAAGCATCTTCATCGAAGACTTGACTTCCGGCAGCGTATAGCCAGACAAAAAGTCCGTGTACGCATCCCGATCCGCCGGGTTCGCCTTCAGCCTTCCGATCAGCTTTTCGAGCTCCGGCTTCAGAAGGTCCGGAGCATCGTCATATGAGCGAAAAATCGCCACCTGCACATTTTCGCTTTGCAGAAGCAGTGACAATTCCATCAGCCATTCCGGGAAACACTTTTCCAGCTCCCTGGTAATGTTTTTCTTTGCCGCATTCTTCGCAAATCTTCCAAACGGCGTATCTTTATAGCTTTTCATGCGTTCCATCTGTTCGAGTGCCCTCATTTCCGCCCGTTTGTCCTCTGCCAGATAACCGGTCGCCAGCCGGCAGTCCGTCCTGTAATAGATCAGAAAATCAAGCAGCAGGACCAGCAGCGTCATTACCTGTGCAACTGGATGGCTTGCAACATCCAGGTCCATCCGTGCCGCCATATAATAGATCATCGAACAGAGCAGCAACGATGTCAGGATGGACAGGATCACTTCCTGCCGTTTCTTTTTCTTTGCCTGCATCAGCTCATACACCCGGTCTGCCCACATCCTCCTCGCCTCCAGTAAAAGCTGTACCGATTCCTGGTATTCACCGCCAATACTCTCTGTCCGAAGCGCAAACCGGTGCATCATCTTGAGTCCGGAATACAGATATTCCTCCTCGATCATCGCAAGTGCCTTTTCCTCAAAATTCGGATCATGGTATGTATGTTCGATATGGAACCTGGCACGTTCAATCGTCTGCTTCATCTCCCCTTCTTCAAAGATTCCGGACACATCCCCCAGCGTTTCCAGAATCTTGCCGGATTTCTGGAAGGAATACAGGAACTGCTCCATATATACGTTCACATCCGAAAACCTCTGCTGGTCATACCTGCTCTTCCAGGAATTCCGGACAAATAACGGCAGCAGAAGCAATCCCGCCCCGGTCAGGACTGCTTGCGGAAGAATCCGTAATCCGAAGAAACGGCCCAGCAAAAGCAGCAGGACAAAGGCAATGAAGAAAGAAAACACGGTACGCTTCACAGAAAACACATAGCCATACTTTTCGAGTTCATCCGACAACGCTCGTCGTTCCACAATAGGTCGCTCTCCTGTCTTTAATGCTCTTCATCAGGTCTGTGCTGATACCACACATAAACCGTTTGAAATCTTCCTCCCGTTTCCTCCGGGCAATGTCCTCCATTTCCCGGCTCCGGTCATCAATCTTTTCCCAGAAATCCGCCTCTGCCACCATCGGTGAAATATAGCCATTTTCATCCCAGTAAGTATTGTCTGTCAGCAGTGCAGAGATACGATCCTGCGTCCCTGTTTTCGTTTCCTTCGTCTTCCGCGGCCTCTGCGCTTCCGGAGATGTCCGCCTCGGATGCGGCGGATCATATTTGGGTTCGAACGGATCCTCAATCCCTGCTTCTTTGAAGCGTTTCAAAAAGTCTGCCGGCATATCACGGCTGACCACTTTTCCATCTTCCGCCGCCAGAAAATGCTTGTTCACATCCCCCTCTCGATAGAAAAAGCCAATCTGGTCAATATAGCGCCGGACGCGCCGTGTCCCGTCTGATTCCCGGAATTCCCTCCGCCGGATCAGGACGGCAGCGTCAATAAAGCTGTAAATATCGTTTTCCAGACGGTTTTCATTCCTTGCTGTCCCCGCCATATTCAGCATCCGGTCCGGAACTTTCCGTACATCATCCGTATGCAGCGTCGTCATTCCCCGGACGCCTGTAGAGAATCCCTCCACCAGATGCAGCACTTCCTTTGAACGTACCTCAGAAAGCATCATCCACTTGGGATTCAGCCGCAGGCAAGTCTTGATGGCAAGGGTATAATCCATCATCTTGTTGATTCGAAGTTCCACGCAGTCGCTTCCCGGATTGATCGTCTTGTAATGCCACTCCGGATTATCTTCGATCGTAATCACACGCTGGTTTTTGGGGATATACTGCGAAAAAAACTTCGCGCACTCAGTCTTCCCAACCCCCGGTTCCCCGCAAAAAACCAGATTCATCTTTGCTTTGACACAGTTCTTCAAAAGTTCCAGCATCTCTTCGGTACAATAGCCTTCCCGGATCATATTGTCCCTGGTCAGCCGCACAAACGGCATAGATTTCCGAATACAGATCGTCCGACCGGAAATCGCCACGGATTCATGCACAATCGTAATCCGCAGCGTATCCGTTTCCGCCTCCAGAATCGGTTTTTGCTTGTGGAAAGATTTCGATACCGTATTGGCAACACGTTTCGTGAATTCCTCCACAAAATCCTGGGATATCTCCGCTTCCCGGCACAGATAACGCTCGTTCCGGCAATTTGTCAGCCAAAGCTGTCCCCCCGAATAATCAATATCCGTGATGTCCTGGTCTGACACATATGGATACAACGGACCAAAATACTCCGCTGTATCAGAAATCTTTATTTTTTCATCTGACATACGCACCTTCCTTTCCTGAATTTCCGAAACCCGCCTGGTTTTCCCTCAGATCCTTCTATTTTCAAGGCGTTGCCGCTGCTGCCGGGGTATCGGTTCCCGCTGCCGGCAGCGACGTATCCACACCGCCCAGCTGTGCTGCCTCCTGCGCCGACTCAAAGAAATCACTGATCAGGGACGCAAACGCCTGCCCCACCGGTGAAGCCTCATCCGAACCAATCAGGAGCGTGATCAGCGCAATCAGCGCCAGAATTGCCACCACGGTCAGGATTGCCGGTCCGTATTCTTTTAAGATATCCTGCATAAACCCTCCTTTCGTCCAGAAAGCTCTAAATTTCGCTTTCTTCCTCAATATCTGTCTGAAAAAGGGCGGGGGTGCATGCACCCCTGCCAGAAATCGG
>CADBTO010000112.1 GCA_902797565.1 uncultured Lachnospiraceae bacterium | reverse complement strand
CGGAAATACTGGTCTGCTGTATTGCAACCATTTTTGCATACAAGTCCCTCACACGGATTTTGTATGACCAGCAGAAGCTGCAGCAGCTTCTGCTCCAAAAAGAGTCTGATGAAGATGCAAACCGTACCGGGATGGATGACTTTCTGGTCAACATCTCACACGAACTCCGGACACCTGTCAATGTCATCAATGGGATGTCCTCCCTGATCATGAACGAGGAACCGCGGGCGGATGTGGCCTCGATCCTGGCAGGCGGCAAACGGCTTGCACACCAGATCGAAGACATTCAGGACTACAGCGAACTGCAGCGGCGGGAAGGTATTTTAGAAGAGAGCAACTACATGATCACTTCCGTACTGGAAGATATTGCAGCCCAGTTCGCACAGTCTGAATATGCCCTCCGGCTGGAACTGGTCATTGATCTGGACGCAGAAGTCCCAGCTATGATGAAAGGCGATGTTGGAAAAATTGTCAAGATCATCACACATCTGCTGGACAACGCGTTCAAATTCACCAAAACAGGCGGCGTGTGCCTGAAAGTGTATGGCGTCCGACGTACATACGGGTTCAACCTCATCATTGAGGTGGTGGATACAGGCATTGGCATGACAGAAAAAGACATCCAGCAGATCGGCAAAGGATACTATAAAGCAGACACCAAGCGTGACAAAAGCACCGGCGGCATCGGCCTGGGACTTTCGATTGTATACGGCTTTGCCAGAATGATGAATGGATTTGTCCGGATCGAAAGCCTTCCAAAACAAGGTACAACCGTCCGCGTAAGCATAGCGCAGGAAATCATGGATCCAGCCTACTGCCTTAGTATTGACACAAAACGTACCGGCCACAAGTTTTTCAACATCGCATATTATGTCGCGCCGGAAAAACATCACAGCACCAGGCTGTTTGAATTTTACCGCAATCTGGCGTCAAACCTTGCCACCGACCTGCGGCTCAACCTTTATACTGCGCCGAACCTGACAGAACTGAAAAAACTTATCCAGCGGAACAATATCACGCATGTGATTCTGGGCCAAAAAGAATACGGCACTGAAGTTCCGTTCTTCAAAGGCCTGAAGAAGCGCGGCATCGTGGTTGCTGTACTGGCGGAACACGATTTTCTTCCGGAAGAGGACGGGTCCATTGCATTGATCCCGAATCCATTGTATAGTTATTCCGTCGTCAATCTGCTGAACGGAAGGGCACAGGAGCGGAACCTGCCGTCACGGAAAGCTTCCATCCGTTCTGTCCTCCACGGGCGGAAAACGTTGATTGTGGACGACGAACCGATGAACCTGGTCGTTGCTTCCGGCATCTTTGAAGACTATGAACTAAGCACGGAAACCGCCGCAAGCGGGTTCGAAGCCATTGAACGATGCGAAGAAACCGATTATGATTTCGTCTTCATGGATCATATGATGCCCGGCATGGACGGTGTCGAGGCAATGAAACAGATTCGTGTCATTTACGAACGAAAAAAGAAACCGATTTCCATCATCGCACTCACTGCAAACGCCATCAGCGGCGCAAGGGATATGTTTATGCGGGAAGGATTTGATGGATTTATCAGCAAGCCGATTGACATCCGTGAATTTGAGAATGTCATGGACCACATCACACGGAGCGGCAGACAGACAGAGGACGGAGGTGAACGCTGATGCCTGGATTTGTTGGAAAATTGACCAGCCTGCTGAAAGACCCGGCCAGAAGCTTCAAAGAACGCGTCTTCATCCTTCTGACTCTGGTCACGGATTCCGTGATCGCTGTGTCTTTGCTTGGGGACATTTTATTCGGAGAGAATATTGTTGAAATCATTGCCCTGGCACTCACGGTCGTTGCAGTCCCTGTGGTTACATTCATTTCCGTCCGCAAGAATATGGTTCCGGTTGCCATCATGCTGATCGTCTTGGGCCTTGTTTTCGTCCTGCTCCCAATCCTGTTTTATTTTGGCGGGGGCGTCTATGGCGGAGGCGTGCTCTGGATCATCTTCGCCTATCTCTATACCGGGCTGGTTTTAAGCGGAAAATGGAAGCCACTGATGCTGGGGCTGCTGACAATCGAATCTGTTTTCTTTTACCTGGACAGTTTTCTCAAGCCAGCGCGAATCAGGCCGCATACCAAAAGTATGTTCTATATTGATTCCCTGCTATCCATCATCCTGGTCGGCGTCATTTGCTGTGTGATGGTATGGTTTGAGGAATGGCTCTTCGAAGAAGAAAACCGGAGGGCGCGAGAAAAGACTAAAAAATTTGAGGAGCTGAATAAATCACAAAACCGTTTCTTCTCCAGTATGAGCCACGAGATCCGGACTCCGATCAACTCCATCCTTGGAATCAACGAACTCATCCTGCGGCAGCCGGACCTGCCCGATGAATTTCTCCGGGATGCTGGAAACATCCAGGCTGCAGGCAGGATGCTGCTCGCCCTGGTCAACGATATCCTGGATCTTTCAAAAATTGAAGCCGGAAAGATGGACATTGTTCCACTTGACTACAATCTGGCATCCATGCTGTCCGAAATTGTCAATATGATGTGGTTCCGTGCGGAACAGAAAGGGCTGGAACTTAAGGTCGAGGTGGATCCGCAGATTCCAGCAGGCCTGTTTGGCGATGAAGTCCGGATTAAGCAGATCCTGATCAACCTGCTGAACAACTCGGTCAAGTATACGAAAGAAGGTTCTGTCACCCTCCACGTTGAAAAGGAGGAAATGAACGGTAAAAATGTCCTGCTGCTGTTTTCCGTCAGTGATACCGGCATCGGGATCAAGCCGGATGCGCTGCCCTATCTGTTCGACGCATTCCAGCGCGTTGATGAAGAAAAGAATGCAAAGATCGAAGGAACCGGGCTGGGGCTTTCCATTGTCAAGCAGCTTGTCACGCTGATGGGCGGCAAGATCACCGTAGACAGCGTGTACACCCAGGGTTCGTCCTTTACCGTAACACTGTGGCAGAAGGTCACGCGGCCGGATATCATCGGTGATATCAATATTAAGAGTTACGGAAACCGCTCGGATGGTGCCGGATATGTGCCGGGCTTTACCGCACCGGACGCCCGGATCCTGATTGTCGACGACAACGAAATGAACCTGGAAGTGGAGCAAAAGCTTCTCGCTGACACGAAAATGCGGATCGACACAATCACAAGCCCGGAAGAAGCACTGCATATGACACTCGTCAACAAATACGACGTCATTCTGATGGACCACCTGATGCCCGGTATGGACGGGATCGAATGTATGCAGCAGATCCGCAAGCAATCCGGCGGATCCAGCAGCCAGGCGCCTGTGATTGCCCTCACAGCCAATGCCGGCAGCGAAAATATCGAGCTATACAACCGGAGCGGTTTCGACGGCTATCTTGCCAAACCGGTTTCCGGAGAAAAACTGGAGGCAACCCTGCTTGCCCACCTTCCGGAGTTCCAAATCCATCTGAACGAATCCAGGCGCACCGTCGTCATGAAGATGGACGCATCCAGCGGCTACACCCGGAAGGTTCCGCTGCTGATTACAACCAGCACATTGTGTGACCTTCCCAAGGATATCCGCGATGCCTGTGGAATCGATATGATCCCCTTCAGCATCATATTCGACAACAAATATTACTTTGACGGTGTGGAAGCCGATACGGATGAGCTCGTTTATTATGTAAACAAAAATTCCGGAACGAAAAACGAAATGCCGATCTTCTCCGCGCCGCCCAGCACGGAAGAATTTGAAGCCTTTTTCAAGGAGCGCATGAAAAAAGCGCACCAGATCCTGCATATCTCCGTAATGTCCAGTGCCAGCCGGGAATATGATCATGCAAAGCAAGCTGCAGAATCCTATGGCAATGTCACGGTATTCGACGCAGGCGTCAACTCTTCTGCGTTAGGATTGATGGCGTTGATCGCACACATTATGGCCTCCGAAGGGAAACCGCAGGAAACCATCGTGCAGGAACTGGAACGGATGCGGGGACAGATCCACAACAGCTTTGTCACCGATGACATTGAATACACGAAGGCCTCAAACGCAATCAGCAAAGGGATCTACAATGTTATGCGCACCTTTGGATTGAAACCGATCCTGTCCATCCGTGACAACCGGATCCGCTGCCAGCGTTTCATTTCCGGTGATATGGAACACTGCTACGAGAAATACATTGATCTCTCGCTTCCGAAAAAAGGAGACGCATATGGAGATCTGGTGTTCGTGGAGTATGTGGAACTTTCCAGCCGGATGCGCACGCTGATCGAAGAAAAAATCCGTGCGCGGACACATTTCACGCATGTGATCTTCCAGAAGACATCGGCTGTCCTCGCATTGAATTGCGGCATCCACGCACTGGGCATCTCTTACATCAAGAACGGAGAATGGATCCATTCCCTGCACTCGATCCTTTCGTCCAGTGCTTTACTGGAAAAGTCCATGCAAGAGACGCCAGACGATGAAACGATGGATGCCGCCGCAGAAACAACAGAACCCGCTATCGCGATTCCAGAGCCGGAACCGGAGCCGGAACCGGAAAAACCTGCAAAATGGTATGATGCTCTTTCCTGGATGGACGCCAGCGCAGGCATCACCAACAGCGGTTCTGAAGCATCCTTTGAACGGGTGCTCAAGATCTTTTACGATTCAATCCAGACACGGGCAGAAGAGATCCAAGGGTACTATGATGCACAGGACTGGGATAATTATACCATCAAAGTACATGCTTTAAAAAGCTCTTCCCGCCTGATCGGGGCTCTGGAGCTTGGAAGCGCCGCAGAAAAGCTGGAGATGGCAGGCAAAGCACACGATCTGGATTATATCCACGAACACACGATGCAGCTGCTCGAAGATTATCAAAACTGCCGCCGCACACTGGAACCGCACTTTGAATCTGAAACCGAAGCAGAGCCGCAGCCAGAGCCGCAGCCGCAGCCGCAAAAAGAATCTGTCAATAAATTCTTTGACCGGTTTTTGGTTGAATGTACCTATGAAGCCATCACGGATGCCGCCAACCAGCAGGACGCAGACCTGATCCAGGAAGCGCTGGGTGAAATCCGGGACTATGATATCCCTGAAACAGACCGCCAGATCTTTGACCAGGTCGAAGCGG
>CADBTO010000111.1 GCA_902797565.1 uncultured Lachnospiraceae bacterium | reverse complement strand
TATCCGTGCTTGCCGTTCTGCTTCACCATATACAGCGCCTTATCCGCCTTCCGGTAGAGCACGCCAAAATCCCTGCCCTCTCCCGGCACGAGCACCGCACCGATCGATGCTCCCAGCGGGATATCCATATCTTCGCCCATATACTGCTTCGCAGATTTCAGAAGTTCATTGTTGATGTACCGGGTAATCTTGTCTACTGTGGTTTCTTCAAAGTCATTTTTGAGAAAGGCAACAAATTCATCCCCGCCCATCCTTCCGCACAGGGAATCCTGCGTGAGCATATCACGAATCAATTCGGAAAATCGGATCAGAATCTTATCACCCATATCGTGCCCGTAAATGTCGTTGACAAGCTTGAAACTATCCAAATCGATCATCATCAGAATGCCGCGGGTATCCTTCACCATCGCGCCAATCTCTTTTTCTGCGGTTGCCTTGTTCAGCATGCCCGTCATCGCATCCGTTGTCGCGGTTTCCTGCAGTGACATGACCATTTCCTCGTTCTGCCTGTAATTGCCCACAAGCCAGCCCATGAACAACAGCAACATAATACAGACACACGCTGTGTATACTTTGAAATAAAACCGCTCATACATAAATGCTTCTTTGGATAGTTCAAAGGATTCTGTCCGGATGATGCTGTTGTCGTTCTCATTCACGACATCGACCTTCAACCGGTATCTTCCTCCTGGAAACGATGTAAAATTCAGCGGCACCAACTCGTTCTGATGGGCATACATCCCTTCATCCTCTGCACCATCCAGATAGATATGAAGGAATGGATTGGATAAGGTATAATTCAATGCCGCCACACGGATTTCCACCCGCCCCGTAACCGCAGGAATCTCATAGACCCCGTGCAGGTGCTCCACCTGCATGTCACCCACGGTAATGCTGGAAATAGCGATATTGAACTGCATATCAAACTTATTATATTCCGTGGTCGACACGCGGCGCACCCCATCTGTACAGCAGATATACAGGTCATCGCCATCCTTGAAGTTCCAGGCATTTGCAGTACATGTGGTGGAAAAGCCCCGCAGCCGGTTGTACAGCACCGCCTGATATTCCTCGTTCCGGATCAGCTCCTCTTCTTTCACAATATAGATACCGGCACTCGATATCACCCAGGCATCGCCGCCCTCTGTGATGTGTATGTCATAATTATTACTGTATGGAAACCGATCCAGTTTCCTTGCCTTTTTCCCATCATAGAAATACAGCGCGTTGCTCGTTACAAAGAAATACCCGCCGCTGCATGGTACAATCCGCAGAATGACCAGCGATTCCAGCCCTTCTTCTGCGCCAATCTTCTTCTGCAGCTTCCCGTCCTTGATAATATAGACCCCGCTCCCGTCCGAGCCGACAAAGATCGATCCATCCTCTGCCTCGACCATCGTTAATGCCTGTGTCTCGATGCCGTCCTCTTCTCCAAGCGTCCCTATGACCTTCCCATCCTTGATAAAGTTCAGTCCCACAGAAGTGGCCGCCAGGATACTCCCATCCCGAAGTTCCACCGTTGAACGGAAACGTCCGCCCAGTGTTCCATCGGATTCATTGAACGTTGTGATGCCGCCTTTGGTTGAAATCTCCACCAACCCGTCCGGCCCGTAGGTGCTCACCCAGATATTGGACTTCCGATCCATCATCAGATTCCGGACCCTGACTCCTTCAAAACGCGCGGAATAAGCAGATTTCTGTGGTTTGTACGTGGACAGGTCAATCTCCTCAAGCCCCTTGTCACTACCGCTGAACAGGATCCCGTCCCGAACCAGTACGGCATTGACAACGCCTTCCTCCACATCTGCCATCTTGTACAGATCCACAAACGGATTCCTGGACAGGCGCAGGATGCCCTGTTTGTTTGATGAAAACCAGATATTCCCCTGGCTGTCCGTAAATACATCGCTGATCGAACTGTCAAAGCCCTGCCGCGTCAGGTACTGGGGTTCTTCCTTCCCGCAGTCAAAATATCCGAACCCGTTGTCCGCGCAAAAGAAAAACCCATCCTGCTCCGGATTCCGGAGAATTTTTGAAAAATAGGCAGCCCTCGCAAATCGCCATGTCTTCTTCCGCACCGCCACATTGCCCTGGAGCTCGATGAGATCCATATAATTCGCAGAGGTTCCCGCCACAAATTCGTTCCCCGGAAGCGCTGCCACCGATGAATATGTGACGCCATCCTCACGCCGGACAGACGAACGCTGCAGGATCTGGCCATCCTTGAGGAAAAACAGCACGCCGCCATAGGTCACACCCGCAAGAATGCCCCCTTCACTTCTGGAAAAAGACTGCACACAGACGATATCTTCCCACTGGTCAAACGTCACCACTTCCCCGCCTTTTTTTATCTCTGAAAGGTATGAAACCGTGCCCACATAAATATTTCCATCCGCATCCTCCGCAATCCCGCGGATCGCGTTTGCCGCAAGGCCGTCTTCCATCGTATAGAAAACCACCTTGTCTGTCCTGGGATCATAACAGCACAGGCCGCTGTCGTTGGTTCCAATCCACAGCCGTCCATCTTTTCCTTCGAACAAAGCCATGACATTCTGGATCCTGTCATCCAGGCTGCTCTTTGCAAAAACACTGCCATCATAACGGTACAGCCCGGAATAAGTCCCTGCCCAGATATATCCATCCCTGGTCTGCGCTATTGCATTGATCGCCGCGGAATCCAGGCCATGGTTCGTGTCATAGATTGCCGCATCGTACTCCGCGTTGTAATTGCTGACCGCATTCCGGGTTTCCCCGCCGCCATCTGCTGATCCCGCCGCTTCCACAGCCAGCCCCGCCTGTCCTATGCCCATCAGACACCCCACAACAAGCCCCACAGCAAGCAGCGATGTAACCAGCTTCCGTGTATTTTCCAGAAATGCGGGACGCATCTGCGCCAGGATTTCGATCATCCCAATCGCAAGGAAAATACTGACCGCCTTGTCCGGCATATCCACATACCCTTCCCCAAGCAGGCTGCAGAGAAATCCAATACGAATATTTTGTGACAGCAGTTCGATCATCGCGTCACCCCAGATATTGCCCGTCGAACCCTCATAAAAAATCATGTTCAGAGGCGTGGAAAAAGCGACCGCCACAACACCGGCAAATAACGCCGTAGACAGGATGGCAAAGGCATTCCGCTTCATTTTTCTGGGATAGAACAGGCCCACAGACACACCCACACCAATACTGACAATCGAATAGATGATATTCGTAACATCGCTAATCCCCAGGATCAGGTTTCCTAAAAAACCCGTGATGCCAGCCGCAATCGGCCCCAGGAGGATCGCAACCGCAAGCATTCCAACTGTATCCAGCCAGAACGGCAGCTTCAGCGCCCCCGCCACGAAACGGCCTGCCAGATCCAGTGCAACACCGGCCGCAATCAGCACCAGCCCTTCCTTTGTGCGCAGAGGAATCAGCCAACGCTTCCACTCTGTTTTCCGTTTCTCCTTCTTTACTTTTTCCATTGCACTACTCCCCTCGTGTGCATGTCGTTGTTTCCACAACACTTTCCTATATTGTATATCGAATCCTGCGCACAGAAAATTAACGGTTTCAAAAGAAATATAACGAAAAAATTGAAAGAACTTTCACCCCTACACCGGCCGGGCCGGGAATGAACCTTGCGCACGCTGTCATACTGAAAAAGCTGCCGGGAGACCGGCAGCTCGCACACATTCTATTCTTAATCTCCAAAGGAGATCCCGATCGCTTTGGCTTCCTGGATCATCTTGCAATTCGGATCCACAACCTTGAGCTTCCCTGCAACCTCCGCCAGCGGAACCAGCTCCGTTTCCCCGTTGATCATCGCGACCATATTCCCGTAATTCCGGTCAATGATCGCCTGTGCTGCCGCCGCCCCCAGACGGGTACTCAAAATGCGGTCATACGGGCACGGGCTGCCGCCCCTCTGCGTATGCCCCGGCACCGTTACACGTGCCTCAGAACCCGTTTCCATTCGGATCATATCTGCGATCTTATAGGCAACAGAGGGATAATTTTCTTTCAGGCGTTTTTTCTTCAAATCCTTCTTCGAAAGCTTCGCCTCTTTTTTGGAGATCGCGCCTTCTGCCACAGCAAGGATCGTAAAGCCTTTTCCTGCTTTTTTCCGCTTCTGGATGGCTTCGATAATCTTTTTGTCATCATACGGAATCTCCGGCAGAAGGATGATATCCGCGCCGGAAGCAATGCCCGCGTAAAGGGTCAGCCAGCCCACCTTGTGGCCCATGACTTCCACAATGAAGATCCGGTTGTGGGACGCTGCGGTCGTATGGATACAATCAATGGCGTCTGTCGCGATATTGATCGCGGAATAGAAGCCAAACGTCATATCCGTCCCGTAAATGTCATTGTCGATCGTCTTCGGCATATGGATGATATTCAGCCCCTCCTCGCGGAGCAGGTTTGCGGTCTTCTGGGTGCCATTGCCTCCCAGTATCACAAGGCAGTCCAGATTCAGCTTGTAGTAGTTGTCTTTCATTGCCTTGACCTTGTCCAGCCCGTTCTCATCCGGTTCCCGCATCAGCTTGAATGGCTGGCGGGACGTACCCAGGATCGTGCCGCCCTTGGTCAGAATTCCGGAAAAATCCGTGCTGGTCAGCAAGCGGTAATTCCCGTAGATCAGGCCCTTGTAACCATCATAGAAACCGTAAACCTCCACATCGTCGAGTTTCTCGAAGAGCCCTTTGACCACGCCCCGCATTGTTGCGTTGAGTGCCTGGCAATCCCCTCCGCTGGTCAACATACCAATTCTCATCTCTTTACCTCCTTATTTAAGAACTCCTTTGTGCGCTTATCAATCTGTGATACTGCGG
>CADBTO010000110.1 GCA_902797565.1 uncultured Lachnospiraceae bacterium | reverse complement strand
CTGCGCATCAGAAAGCTTCGTCAGGTCATAGCCCTTGAAGTTCGGGTCGATCGTATACGTGTACGCGATCTTCTGCTCCTTGCCGCTCGCCGCGTCATAAGCGCTGGTCGTGCTCCAGGTAACAGGAAACTCAATCGGCTTTCCGTCTGCACCAACAATGACCTTCCCGTCCTTATCTGTCAAGTGGATCGTTGCAGGCAGGCTCTTTGTGATATCCTCCAGGCTCGTACCCGCTGCCGGTGTTGCCACGGTCGGCTGGATGTAGGAGTTCGGTGTGCCGGTCTCGGTTGTCCCGCCAGCTGCCGGAGTGGTGCTTCCGCCGCCTGCTGCCGGTGATGCTCCACCGCCGCCTGTGCTTCCGCCAGGTACCACACTGCCACCAGAGCCGCTTCCTCCGCCATTTGTCTGCGTGGTCGTCACGCCTTCAACAGAGAATACAAAGGTGGAAAACTCTGCCCACTCAAACTCCAGCACGCCCGATTCCGGAATCGTATCAAAGGTCTTGACCGCCTTGATTGTCCCGTCTTCATGCACGCAGTAGATCGTCAGCTGATACTTTGTTGTTGTGGTTGTGCCATTCTTTGTCTCGCTCGAATCCTTCTGATTCACTGCATTCTTGATCGCGTCCGTCACCGGGATGCTGATCTTCACCGGGCTTCCCGTGTTGTCGATCTCGCCGATCTCGTTGGAAACCTCTTTCCCATCTTTCGAAACCACTTTACCAGTTGCGTCTACCTCCACGATCTTCCCGTTCATCGTGATCTTCAGCATAAACTGCGCAGGATTTGCAAGGAGCGTGGTCTTCTTCGTTGCTGAATCATTCTTCTTGCGCTCTTTGTCTGCCTTCTCTTCTGCCAGCGCCTTCTCCGAATCCGAAACACCCTCGATCTTCGGCTCAACCTTCAGCTCCAGCTTGTCCGTCTCATTCAAAAGGTTCTGCTTCATCTGTGCCACAGCATCCGCGATCGCACCCTGCACCTCGCTGTTGTCTGCGTTCCCAAGGATCTCCTCCAGTTTGATCTGGTCTTTATCCTTGGCCAGAACCTCTGCCTTGTCAACATCTGCGCCATTCTTGACCGCTGCATCTTCCTTCGTCTTCTCGTCCACAGCCGTCTTTTCCACATTGCTCTCTGTCCCGGCCGGATCCTGCAGCTTCTGGCTTCCTGCCGCGCCAACAATAACAGTTGCCACCTTCACCTTCTGCTTGTCCGAAACGACATAGCTTCCGGTCTTTGCATCTGCTGCCACTGTGAAGGTTGCATAAATCTCATATTCGCCTTCTGCATCAAACTTCTCAGCCGCTTTCCCATCCTTTTCTGCAGAAAGCACAGCGGATACGCCTGTCATCGCAGAGTCCACCACCGGTTTTGCAAAGACGGTATCCACGGTATCCGCATCTTTTCCAGCTTCCGGAACCACAACCTCCAGCTTCTTCCGGGAGACCGTGAGCACGTTGTTCACATTGCTTTCATCTACTTGTTTCGCTTTCAGAGTCACAGACGCATTGGGGATCACCACAGGCTCTGTAAAGCTGCCTGCCACAATCTCATGATTCTTCAGCGCAGCTGCCTGGATGGCAGATACCGCCACCTGATAAACGCCCACCTCATCCCGGCTGATCTCATCCGCAGACTTCCATGAGCCGCTGCTGCCTGCCTTGCGATACACCAGCGTGAAGGCAGAAGTATCCGCATCGGCTTCCATATAGGTATTCCAGCCCGCGGCATTCTTTTCCACAGCCTCTTTGAGCGCGGCTGCTTCTCCTACCTGCTTTTCCACTGCTTTTCCGGTCAAGCTGCCGGTGATGATGTTCGAGAGAAGCTCCTTCCCTTCTGCTGTCGCTCCATCAATCTTGATCTTGCCTGCAGGCGTCGCGTCCTTATCCAGAACAAATGTTCCAATGGATATCTTTCCTTCCGTGCCGTCTGTCATCCCAAGGTTTATGATCTGATAGTTTTTCAGCTCCGGCAGACCCACCACAGCCACTTCCCATGTTCCTTCGGAATCCGGGGCATTGACGGTCCATGCGGTCGCACCGCTCTTCCTGTACGCGAATTTCAGCGCTGTATCGTCCGCGCCCGCAGCTTTTGCCGCTGCCTTGACAGAAATATTCGTCACAGGATAGGTCTTGCCTTCCTCAAACTTCACCGCGTTGTTTGCTTCAAACAGGGAGGTATCCAATACATCTTCCATGGCTGCCTTCAGCTCATCCGCATTGGCTGCCACACTGGCATCGATGCTCTTCCTGTCGATCTGAATCGTCTGGTCGCTGGACAGAAGCAGCACTTTGCCGTCAAAGTCCACCGTACCATTGGTCAAAGGTGCCGGAAGCGCCGTCAGATATACATAGTAGGAACCAGCCTCTGCCACACCCTCGTCGTCAAAGGCACTGCCCTCCGCGATCGCTGCATCCAGCTCCGCCTTGGTCTTCAAATCCGCGCTCTTGGCATAAGCCAGCTTCACCGTACCGGTATGATCCGCCGCCAATTCCCCATCTTTGACAGTTGCTGTCGCCGTCTGCTTCACACCACTGTATACGGTCTTCACAGGAACTTCCAGGTTCAAAAGATCCTTGATGGCCGCGTCATCCTTTCCAACCACATAGTCCAGACCCTTCACAGTAAAGGTGCCCAGGAGCCGGCATGGACGCGTATTGCCATTGTTATAATAGATGCTGACCTCATAATCCCCAATGGTCAGACCACTCACGAAAGAAGCCAGCAGCGTCAATTCTCCCGAGGCAGGATCAAAGCGCCATTTTTTGTCTTTATCTGTCTGGGTCAGTCGGATCACCCCTGTTTCCTGTTTATTTTTGAGGGTGATGCTGTTGATGGAAGATTCCGTACCAATCTGGCTCACAGTCTCCGCCTGCATAGCTTCCGGCACGGTCCCAACAACTTTGTTCCCATCGTTTTTCACCACGTCGTTCAGCTTCCAATCGATGGCATCTGCTGTCTTGTCATCGCCGTCAGGATTCGTGCTGTCATATTCAAAGGTCGTCCCGTGGATGACAGAGGTAGCGGCATACTTCTCATTGCCTACATTATCCTTCACATAGACAAACACCCGCTGATCATGCTCTGTCACCGGTACATCGACCAGAATCTTTTCATTCGCCCGGTCGGAGACATCCACGCATTTTTCATCATCCAGCCAGTCCCCCTTCTCCAGGGCCTCCGAAGCTCTCCACTGATCCGCCGTGTAGTCCGCCACAAAGAACTTAATCTCCTTGATCCCGCTTCCCGGAACCAGCTCCCCTTCTGTCAGACGCGCCGGATCAAAGACCGTAAGATGCAGCTCGCTCAGACCGGGGCGATAGCTCACCTCAAAGGTTCCCGCGTCCTGCAATACCCCGTCTTCTGTCAGCTCAAAATTCACGACCGGAGTCCCGTCGTTGTGCTCAAAAAGCTCTGCAGCGTTCCCAGCTGCATTTTGCGTAAAGGATCCATCCTCATAGCGCGCCGCATACAAAGCATGGTTATTTGGAATCCCATAGCCTGCCTCGTTTTCAGCTTTATCAAAGTTTTCTTTGGTCGCATCCACACTGCTAAACACATCATATGCCTTCGGATAGAGTACGATACCGT
>CADBTO010000109.1 GCA_902797565.1 uncultured Lachnospiraceae bacterium | reverse complement strand
TACAGTATCATTGTCACGATCGCCCCCATGGTTCTTGTGATCGGAACTGTGTTTGCCCTGGAGCAGCTGCTGGGATTTGACGAGATCGGCTTTGACCAGCGGGAACTGTTTTCATGCAGCCTGTTGTATATGTTTATTTTTTCATTACTGATCACGTCGCCGCTGAACGCAATCATTTCCCGCTTTGTTTCGGACATGATCTATGAAGAAACCTATGATGAAATCATGCCCGTATTTTATTTCGGACTTGCTGTGACGATCGTCATGGCGCTGCTGCCGGGGATTCCATTCTTTATCCATGAGCGGCTTGTGGGACATGTGGATCTGCTCTATATCCTGCTGACGTTTATTGGCTTTATCGCACTGGTGCTGGTCTTTTACGTCATGCTTTTCCTGTCTATCTGCAAGGACTATGCCAAGATGAGCCTGTTCTATTTTATCGGGATGGGACTGTGTTTCGTGATTGCGATGGTGCTGGGGAAGATCGTGAAGATTTCCATTACGGTTTCCATGCTGATCGGGGTGGATGTTGCGTTTGTGGTGATTGCAGGGCTGGAGATGGCGCAGCTGCGTTATTATTTTTCAACGAACAGCCATAAATACACGCGCCTGCTGCCGTATTTCAAACAATACTGGTGGCTGATCCTGAGCAACACCCTGTATATCCTGGGGCTGTATGTCCACAACTTCGTGTTCTGGACAACCAAAATGCAGCTGGTCGTCCGCAGGAGCTTTGTCTGTGCCGAGCCCTATGATATGGCGACCTTCCTTGCGCTTGCCACAAATATTTCCGCAACGGTCATTTTCATCACAAGCGTGGAACGGAAATTCCATCCCACATACCGCGGATACTCCGAAGCGGTCATTGGCGGGCGGCTTTCGGATATCGAAATTGCCAAGACACGGATGTTCCAGCAGCTGTCTGCAGAACTCCTGGAACTGATCCGCGTGCAGTTTATTATTTCCGTCGTACTTTTTTTGCTGATCATCGTCTTTGGCCCGCAGCTGGGACTTTCCGGACTGATCATGCAGATCTATCCCCTGCTGGGTGCCGCATATTTCGTGATGTTTACGATGTATGGTGCGATGATCTTCCTGTATTACTTTAATGACCTCAAGGGCGCATTGCTGACAAGCCTCGTCTTTTTTGTCGTAACACTGGCCGCTTCGATGTTTTCCAAGGAACTGCATCCGATCTGGTATGGCAGCGGACTGTTTCTTGGCGCCATCACCAGCTGGAGCATTGCGTACCTGCGGCTCCGCTGGGTAGAACAGCACCTTGACCGGCACATTTTCTGTACGGGGCATATTTTGCAAACCGGTGCAGGGACAAAGCCACCTGACCTAGTGTATGAGCGCGGTGTGACAGATGTATTGGACAAAGACCAGAAAGAAAAAACAGAAAAGACAGAAAAGACGGACAGCAAATCAATCGTTAATCAATCAACGAGGTAAAAAATAGATGATGATATATATCATGCGGACCTTTTTTTTGGCCGGCGGCATCATACTGCTGTTTTTAGACTTTTTGTTTTACACGAAGCGGCGGATGAGTGACAACTACGGGCTAATCTGGATTATTTTTTCTGCCATCCTGATCATCCTGGGGGCGCTCCCCAAAGTTTGGACGGCGGTGACCCATATTGACGCGGATTTTCTGATTCCCATGACGATCGCAATGTTTGTGCTGATTTTTGCCGTTTTCCTGCTGACCTCATCCTTGTCGGTGCTGTCCATGGAAAACCGGGAACTTGCGATGCATGTTTCCCTGCTGAACCAGGAAAACGAGATGATATTGGAGGACCTGTATCAGAGAAGGGAGAAACACGATGGAGGCCAAACAAAAAATCCTGTTTGTGATCAACACACTGGGGATGGGGGGAGCCGAGGCAGCGCTGCTGGCCCTGCTGCGGAAACTCCCGAAAAAGAAATTTGATATCGACCTTCTGGTCATCACCGGACAGGGAGAGCTTTTGCGCCGCGTCCCCAAAAAAGTACGGGTTTTAGGGAAACAGAATCCCAAACCGGTCCTTTCCAGATGGGGAAGGGTTGCCTTATATCGTACCGCGACTTCGGCGATGGCCAGGAAAGGAATCCAAAACCTTCCTTATCTGGCCAGGAACCTGCGCCAGATGTGGAAAAACGGCAGAAAACTGCAATGGGATAAGCTGCTGTGGCGCCCTTTGTCCCAATATGCACCACAGGTGCAGGATACCTATGACCTTGCCGTGGCCTATATTGAAGGTGCCTCTGCCTATTATGTCGCAGAACGGGTGGTTGCCAGAAAGAAAGCGGCGTTCATCCATATTGACTATGAGATGTCCGGTTATACCAGAACCCTGGATGAGGATACCTACCAGGCCTTCGATCGGATCTTCACCGTATCCGAAGAGATCCGGGGAAGCTTCCTGTCCGTCCATCCGGATTGCCGCGGAAAGACCTTTATTTTTGAAAACATCATCGACCAGGGCCGCATCCGGCGTCTGGCAGAGAAGGGAAGCAGCTTTCCAAAACGGCATCTGGAAGACTTTTCCGGAACCATCCTGTTTTCGGTGCTCCGGCTGACGCCGCAGAAATGCCTGCCGGTTTCCATCCGTGCCGCAAAAATCCTGAAGGATGAAGGGATTCCGTTCCGCTGGTTTGTGCTGGGGGACGGGAGCGATCGGGATACCCTGGAACGGCTGATCCGGAGCCTGGATCTTTCGAACGAGTTTATCCTGATGGGGACACGCGCCAATCCCTATCCCTGCTACAGGGATTGCGATATCTATGTCCATGCCTCTGCATTTGAAGGGAAAAGCATTTCTTTGCAGGAGGCAAAAACCCTGGGCTGCGCGTGCCTGGTCACAGATGTTCCGGGGAACCGGGAGCAGATCACCCATGAAGAAAACGGGCTGCTCTGTGAATTATCCCCGGAAAGTGTCGCAGAGGGGATCAAAAAGCTTCTGGCCAATGAACCGCTGCGAAAAGCACTTGCAAAAGAGGCGGAACGGGAAGTCATCCCGCTGCCAAAGGGATATCGCCAGCTGCTTGAACTGGTATAAGGAACGAGCCATGAAAGATCTTTTAATTATTATTCCAGCATACAATGAGGAAGAAAATCTTCCGAATGTGCTGAACTCCATTGCAAAGGCCGGGATCTCCGATTATGCGGATATCCTGGTCATGAACGACGCATCTTCTGATGCAACAAACTGGGTTGCAAAGCAGCATCATGTCACGGTGGTGAGCCATGTATTCAATCTCGGCTATGGATCTGCCATCCAGCTGGGCTACAAATATGCTGTTCGAAGGAATTACCAGTATGTCATCCAGATGGATGCAGACGGACAGCATGATATTTGCAATATCCCAAAGCTTTACGAGGAACTGAAATCCCCGCATGCACCGGATATCGTGATTGGTTCGCGGTTTCTGCCGGAAAGCACCCCCTTCAAGGTCGGCGCCCTCAAAGAGTTTGCGATCCACCATTTCAGCTATTTTATTTACCTGTTTACCAGGACAAGGATTTCGGATCCAACATCCGGGCTCCAAGGGTTGTCTTTTCCTGCATTTTTGTATTATTCAATCTTCGAGCACTTTGACGACCGCTATCCGGATGCCAATATGATCCTGCAGATGCTGCTGCTCGGTTTTTCTGTAAAAGAGATTCCGGCCGTCATGCACCAGCGGGTTTCTGGAACAAGTATGCATTCCGGGCTGAAACCGGTTTTGTATATGGCCCGCGTCACCCTGTCCCTGTTAGCCGTTTTGTTCCGGCACTATGTCCTTGGATTAGATAACGGAGTGAGGATCCATGATCAATTTTCAAAGAAAGAAGTGGAAACTGAAAAAGAACAGACTTCATGAATCTACAAAACGAGTCGTAAACCCCTGCATGGGTTTTTACCATATTTTCCAGTTTTCCCTGCATCTCGATTATGATCTGGACAGCACAGACTATCTGGATACCAAAGATGAAAGCCTGCTTTTGCTGGAATTTTCTTTGCAGCGTTACAAAGATGAGCCGCTGCCTACCGAAGCACTGGAACGGCTGAAACGGACGCTGGCATATTTTTCTGCCCGCCCCAAAGACCTGATCCTGCGTTTTGCCTATGATTATGAAGGCCGTGCCTATGAGCGGGAGCCAATCCTCAAACAGATACTGGAGATCCATATCCGCCAGTGCCTGGACCTGGTGAAACCCTTTTTATCCCATGTATTCCTGATCCAGGGCTTCTTCATTGGAAACTGGGGGGAGATGCATGGATCCAGATACCTGACAGAAACACAGCTGATCCGTCTTCATGAGGTCATCCGGGAAGCGATCGGGGACGAAGTCTGGATTGCCGTGCGGCGTCCGTCTTTTCTGCGCATCCTTGCCTATGAGACCAACGACAAGCGGCTCTGCCTGTACAACGATGCGATCCTTTCTTCGGAAACGGATATGGGGACCTATGGGCAAAACGGCTTTTCTGAAGACGGCAGGGACCGGAATGAGGAACTCCGGTATCAGGCGAAGCACTGCCACCGGCTCCCCTGCGGCGGGGAAGTTGTTTCAATCCGCAACAAGATCGATGCATTCCTGGAAGAACCGGATGAAATCATTTCCACCATCCAGAAAATGCACCTTTGCTATCTGAACCGCGACTATGACGATGTTGTTTATCGAAGATGGTCCAATATGATCTATGCGGAACACGACGCCTTCAAGGGACAGGATCTTTTTTCCGTGATTTCAGCGAAACTGGGATACCGTTTTGTAATCCGGGACGTCTCCCTGTTTGATGACCAGAATCTGATCATTTCCATCGAGAACACCGGGTTTGCCAACCACTTATTTGAAATGGAAGGCTCGCTGCAGATCGGAGGGGTGAAGACCTCGTTCCAAATCAAACGCCGTGGCCTTTTGATTGACAAAGAAACCCCGATCCGCATCTCCCTGCCGGATATGCCTGCCGGGCAATATGAAGCGGTTTTGTCCCTGCGCCGTGCTTCGGACGCGAGGCCCATCCATTTCGCCGCACTGGGTTTCGAAAGCAAGGATGAGATCGTACTGGGGACACTGGTGCATAAATAAGGAGTTCTCGCATGATAAAAAAAACCATTGCCCTGTGCTGTGCGCTGCTCCTGTTGTTTGGTGCCGGCGGATGGACCTTCTTCCATTTCACGCGGCTCAAACCGGAGCTTTCTTCTGCCATTCCAGCAGAGACGACAGAGCGCATCGAAAACCCCGGCAGAGGTTTTTACCGGATCTATTCCTATCGCTTAGGCTCCCTGACTGATCCGGAAGCACTGCGGAAACAACTGGAAGAAAACACCACGCGGGACAGATCCCTGCGTCTTGTATTGATCGAGATCAATCTTCTGGACTTTTCCGGCGGGGATATCTCTGATGCCGGACTTGCTGCCACAGAGCAGATCCTGTCTGCCTGGGCAAAAAGCAGCAAAAAAATGATCCTCCGGTTTCTTTATGACTGGAACGGAAAGGCAAAAGAAACAGAACCCGGGGATATTTCGATTATCCTTCGCCATATGGAGCAGCTTGCACCCTTTGTCAACAAGTATAAAGCGGGCATCTATACGCTCCAGGGGATCTTTGTAGGAAACCATGCGGAAATGCACAGTTCCAATTATATGGGCGAGGAACAGATGCGGCAGCTGCTTGCCGCCTATGAATCACTGACAGACAAGGACATCTTCCTTGCAGTCCGGACGCCTGCCCACTGGAGGAATATCTGCCAAAGCTGGGAACCCCTGGCTGATTCGGAAGCATTTTCCGGCAGCGTCGCCGCACGGCTGGGACTTTATAATGACGGGATGCTTGGTTCTGTTTCAGATCTTGGAACCTATGGCGCAGATGACCTGACACAGCGGACGAATTTCCGTGTCAAGGGGAGCAGGGCAGTGGAACTGGATTTCCAGGACCGGCTCTGCCGCTATGTACCAAACGGCGGGGAAGTTACTGCAGACACCGCAGATGTCAGCCACCACAGTTTTACCGATTTTGAAAACGCTGTTTCTGATTTGTCCAGGATGCACATTTCCTATCTGAACACAGACCATTATGTCAAGGTACTGGACAAATGGAAAAACACAACGGTTTCCGCAGATTTTGATCCGCTTTGGGCGGGGAAGAGCGCGTATGAATATATCCAGGAACATCTGGGATACCGCTTCGTTCTTTCGGATCTCTCTCTTGTGGATTCCAACACAGAGGGCTACCATCCGTGTGACCTTCTGCTTTCTGTAAAAAATACCGGATTCGCCCCGATCTATGAGGAAACAAAAGGATGCTTTACCCTGATCGACGAAGAAGGTACCGCGATCATCGCAGAAATCGACGGGGATGACCTGCGGCGGCTTTCTTCCGGTGAAAGCCGGGAGATTGCGTGTCTTCTGACCAATTACCGTGAGATGTCCAAGGGCAGCTATCGGGTCTATTTTTCATTAAAGACAAAAGCAGGAGAGGAGATCCGCTTTGCAAATTCCGCAGTCCCCGCTTCCTATGGCACGTTTCTTGGAACCCTGACGCTGGATTAAGATAATAATACAATATGGAACAAAAACATACAGACGCACCCGCTTCATCCCGGACAGAAAATTCGGCGCGCAATGCCAGCATTGCCGCCATTTCCCAGGCACTTGCCATCCTGATGGGCTTCTTCCTGCGGGTCGTCTTTACCCATACCCTGAGCGAAGATTACGTTGGGATCAGCGGGCTGTTCCGGGATATCCTAAACATCCTGTCCCTGACAGAGCTTGGCATGGGAACGGCGATCACCTATTCCCTGTATCCGGCCATTGCAGCCGGGGATATTGAAAAACAAAAGTCCCTGATGCGGCTGTACCAGTGGTTTTACCGCGGCGTCGCGGCACTCACGCTGGCGCTTGGACTCCTGCTGGTTCCCTTTATGGACTGGATCATCAAGGATCCGCCGAAGGTTGACCACCTGATGCTGTATTATGTGTTACACCTATCTAATACAGTATTTAGCTATCTTCTGGTATACAAGAAGACCCTGCTCGATGCCCACCAGCTTTCCTATATCCCCACCCTGTGCTTTACCGCATCATGGATGGTAAAAGACGTGCTGCAGGCGCTGGTACTGATTCTTTTCCGGAATTTCACGCTCTTCCTGGTTTTAGACAACCTTTCCACGATTGCTGCAAACCTGGTCGTTTCGTGGATTGCGGACAGGAAATACCCGTACCTGCGTGAGAAGAAAATCCAGCCCCTGGACACAGAAGAAACCAGACAGATCCGGGCCAATGTCCGCGCCCTGATGATACACCGGTTCGGGGACGTGGCGATCAACAACACGGACAACCTGATCCTGTCCAGCTTTGTCGGGATTGCCAGCGTGGGGACTTATTCAAACCATTACCTGATCATCGGTTCTGTCACCGGAGTGCTGCGGCAGTTTTTTGGCGGGATCATGGCAAGCGTCGGGGATCTTGGCGTATCCGCAGGCCCGAAGCGGCTGAAGAAGATTTTCGAAGCGCTGTTTTTCATCGGTGCATGGGTCTATGGGATTTCAGCGGTGCTTTTGTACCAGCTGCTGAATCCGTTTGTCGCGTTTGCCTTTGGCAGGCAGTATGTGTTCAGTGAGGCAGTCGTCGCCCTGCTGAGCCTGAATTTTTATTTTAACGGGATGCGGATGCCCACGCTGATCTTCCGGGATTCCCTGGGGCTGTTCTGGTACGACCGCTATAAGGCACCGGTTGCGGCACTGGTCAATATTGCCGCATCCATCCTGCTGGCACTGCGTTTTGGAGCCGCCGGCGTATTCGCCGGAACCCTTCTGACCTGCTTTTCCACCCATCTTTGGGTGGAGCCGCTGGTCCTGTACAAATACCGGCTGGATGGCGGGCTCCGGCATTATTTTGCCCGGTTTTCCATCTACACGCTTGTAACAGTGGCAGCCGCATATTTGTCCCGCATGGCCCTCACATGGATCTTTTCATGCTTTTTTGCACCGCCCATATGTGCGCTGGTGATCCGCTTCTTCACCGCGTCCCTGCTCACCGGCCTGCTGTTTTTGCTCGTATACAGCCGCTTCTGGGAGTTCCCGTTTTTATGGGGGAAGGCTATGGCACTGCTTGCAGGCAAGAAAAAATAAAAGATAAAAACAAAACACATTTTCAGAAATATCAGAAACGAGATGAAAGTATGATGAATTTCAAGCAAAACAAAAGCCAACAGGAAAAACAAAAGATCCCGCCGCTCCGGAACGCGGAAAAACTGTTCCTTCTCCTGTGCAGGCAGGCACTCTCCTGTGATCGGGACAGTGAACAAAATACGTCCAGCGCATACCGGAAGGCAGCGTCCAAACTGTCTGTTTCTGATGCCGCAGAATGCGTGGAAATCATCCGGAAACAAAAAGTGGATGCGTTCGTCCGTCAGCAGTTCCAGCTGTTTTTGGAAGAATTCCGAAAGCAGCCGGCCGCAGAAAAGGCAGACAGCGTATGCAGCCAGCTCGAAAACCGGATCACCTTTGCCTGCCGGAGCCAGATCCTGTCCAATTATTACCTGTGGCACGAATCCCGGCGGATCATCCGGCACCTCGAAGACGCAGGCGTGCGCACGGTACTGCTCAAAGGGGCTGTGACAGGTTCCTATTATCCGGAGCCGGAGTGCCGGAAGTCCGGAGACATTGACCTGTGGATCGTGGATTCGGATCCGGACGGGATCGCGATGGAAAACAGTTTTGGAGAGGCATTTGAAAAAGCGGAAGAGGTCATGCGCCAGCTTGGTTATGAACGGGAGGAAGAATGCCATTCCACCTACCATGTGGCCTATCATGCAAACGGGCCGGAAGTGGAACTGCATGGCAGACTCACAGGGATGCTGGACGAGATCCAGTCCAACCATCTCCGCGCAGGTTTTTCCGAGTACTCGTCCATCCAGCTGAAAGAATACGAGATCCATGAAGGGCTGTCCTTTATGTCCCTGGCTCCCGTAGACCATGCCTACTACCTTCTCCTGCATCTTTTGCACCACTTCCTCGGCAAAGGCTTCGGCTGGCGGCTTTTGATTGACTGGGCACTGGTCCTGAAAAAAGAAGCGTCCAAAGACTTCCAGAAAGAGCTCCTTGCTGCGGTCAAACGGGGAAAGATTAAAACCTTCGCGGAAATCTGCACGCTGCTTTGTGTCAAATATCTGGGGCTGGAATGGAAGTACGCAGCATTCCTGTGCGGCAATGGCGATAACCGGGGATGGCGTCCCGCAGCCATTCGGCGCGGCGCAGACGGGAACACAAAAAAGATCCCGGAAAAGAAGCGCATCCTTGTCCGGCAGCTTTGCCGCGAAATTTTTGAATCCGGGGAATTTGGCAGCGGGGATGAGGCGCGGATGGTCATGCCGCGGAAATCAGGACTGCCTGGCCTTGTTTCAGAATTCCATCTCCAGATGAAGCGGAACCACCCCACACAGTCCAAAAACCCCTTGCTGTGGCCCTGGCTTTGGATCCAGACCCTGTATGTATTTTTGAAAAACAACCTGATGGTGCGCAAAATATCATCTGTGGACATCCTGCGCAAAGCAAGCGCGCGCGCGTCCCTTTCCAAAGAGCTGAAGCTCTTCCGGGAATAAATTCATGGAAAGGAGTTCTCTATGAAGCATACACAGAAACACAAAAAACAGGACATCGAAAAGTTATTAAAAGCAGGGCAGTGGGTGGAGTTTCCGCCCATCGGCTACAGCATGTATCCTTTGATCCGGCCCGGACAGGATACGGTGGTGGTGGAACCGATCGCCGGAAAACGCCTGCTGCGCGGAGACGTGCTGCTGTACCGGCGCCCGCGCAGCATCCTGGTGCTGCACCGGCTGGTCCGCATTTTCCCGGATGGATATTATTTCGTAGGGGACAACCATACCGAAATTGAAGGCCCGCTCAAACGAGAGCAGATCCTGGGACGGATGGTGTGTGTCTGCCGGGGCGGGGCCGAAAACAGGAGGACCGCCAAAACCTATTCCATGGACCATCCCATCCTGTTCCTATACGCCGGAGCCTGGCTTCTCCTGCGCCCCCTGCGCCCCCTGATTGGAAAAGGGATCCACAAGCTCAAGGTGGCTTTCCGCTTCCTGCAGGGCTGCATGAAGCGCTGTGTGACACCGCCGGCACCAGACCATACCGGGAGGTAACACATGAAAATCAAAGGAACTTATTTCTTCCGGGATATTTGCGGCAAAACCTACCTGCTTCCATACGGACAATCCATCGCCCACTTCCACCGGGGCATGGAACTGAATGATACAGGCCGTTTCATTATCGAACATTTGTTCTCTGATACAACGAAAGAAGCCATCCTGCAGGAGCTGATTGCAAAATACGCAGCAAAAGAATCAGAAATCCCTGCCCTGGAAGCGGATCTGGAACAGTTCCTGTACCATCTGTCCCAAAACGACCTGCTTGAGGATGCGCGCAAATACCAGCCCATCCTGTCCGGAAAAGACCGGCATTACTACAGGATTGCCGGCCTGGTGGTTGATATTTCCGCTCCGGAGGCGTTGATCCGCGAGGAATTTACGCCGTTTCAGGCCCCGCAGCAGGAAGCAGACCTGCATGTAAAACTGATCATGTCCCGTCCGCAGTACCTGCCGCTTGGTACCACGCTGGTCCGGACCACGGAACTTTCGGTCTGTGAATCGGACCAGATCTATTTTATCGTGTACCATAGCAATCAATTTGTCCATGAGATCTATGTGTCCAAAGACGGAAGCCGGGCACAGATTTTCTGTGAACCGGGAGACCATCCGGAGGAAGCGGCACTGGAAGTTTTTTTTGCAATCCGAAGCGCATTCCTGATCCTGGCACAAAACCACGGCCTTTTTGCACTGCACAGCGCCTCGATTGCCTACCGGGATGCCGCCATCCTGTTTTCCGGTCCAAGCGGTGCCGGAAAATCCACAGCAGCTTTACAGTGGAAGGAGGCAGGACTGGCAGAAGATCTGAACGGGGATTTGAACCTGCTGGGCATAGAAGATGAACAGGTGTTCGTGTACGGAATTCCCTGGTGTGGGACTTCCGGCCTGTACCGGGACTTCAAACTGCCTCTGACAGGGATCTTCTTTGTCAAGCAAGCCCCCTTCAACAGCTTCGAAGCACTGACCCCGGAAAGCAGGATCCTGGCAATCGCGTTCCGGATGATTTCTCCATCATGGAAGCAGTCCCTGTATGAAAAAAACATTGATTTTGCCGAGGCCATCTATGACAGGATCCTTTGCGGCAACCTCCGCTGCCTCAAAGATCCCTCCGCAGCACTGATGCTGAAGGAAATGATTGATGCGTCATGAAATATGCGATTGATACCCTTAAAAAGATTATCCGGGCGGCAAAAAACGGAACCCTGAAACGCCTGATTGCGGAAGTCCGCTGGATCTATGCCTACGTCCGCCTGTACTGGAAAAACATGATCGTCTATACCCTGGTGGGCATGGGCAGCACGCTGGTTGCACTGGGATCCTCCTTTATTTCCAAGGACCTGGTCGATATCATTACCGGGCACAAGACTGGGGAGGTGGTACGGTATT
>CADBTO010000108.1 GCA_902797565.1 uncultured Lachnospiraceae bacterium | reverse complement strand
GGCGGATGTTCCAAAAGCAGAGGCGGGCGATGCAGAGAATCCGGTGGTTGTTGATCTGAATGCATTCCGCAGTGATGCAATGGAGCGGCTGGATTCCCTGTCTGAGCGCTTTCAGGAGCTGGAAAGCCTCAAGACGGATCTTGCGGCGGCAGTGGCAAAACAGCTGCAAAAGGATATCAGCGAGATCAAGAAGTCTGTGTCCGAGGGTACGGATACGGCAGCACTGGACAATATGAAGATGGAACTGTCCGAAAAAATCCATTCTGAGAACGTGAAGGTATTCCGGAACATCCAGGATACCCTGAAGGAAATGGATCTGAAAGAGGAGCTGGATCTGTCTTTGGAAGTGCGTTATCGTTCCCTTCGGAACCGCGTCTTCTGGGCCACCACGGTCATTATGATCAATGTGGGGCTTTCGATCGTGCTGCTTCTGCGGCTGCTGGAGATCATTTAGCCAGATGATATGCGCACAAAGGAGTTCTTTTATGAGTTCTGCTAAGGATGCGAATTCTTCGCAAAGCACGCCTGTTTGGGTGGTGGGACACAAAAATCCGGATACAGACTCCATCTGCGCAGCCATTGCTTATGCGTATTTCAAAAACCAGGTGGATGACAGGCTGTATATTCCGAAGAAGGCGGGGCCGATCAATGAAGAGACCCGCTTTGCTCTGAGCAGCTTCGGCGTCCGGGAGCCGGATACCGTACAGAACGTGGGGATTCAGCTGAAGGATATCCATTACAACCGCGCCCTCGAAGGGGTTTCCGGGCATCTTTCACTGAAAAAAGCGTGGGAGATGATGAAGGAAAAAGTGGTTGTGACGCTGCCGATTACCAGTATTGACGATCGCGTGCTCGGCCTGATCGTCAACGGAGATCTGACCTATTCCTATATGGATATCTACGATAACGATGTCCTGTCCAAGGCACGCACGCCTTATCGCAACATCCTCGAAACCGTGGAAGGGAAGCTGATCTGCGGGAACGAGCATGCTTCGTTTGTCCGGGGCAAGGTGGTCGTGGCGGCCGGAAACCGGGCAAAGATCCACGATGAGGTGGAAGGGGACGATCTGGTGATCGTTGGGGATGTGGTGGAGCGGCAGTTTGCCATCCTGGAAGAAATCCCCAGCTGTATGATCGTGACCGGTGTTTCGAATGTGGATCCGGAGGTCATCAAGACGGCAGATGCGATTGAGTGCGTGCTGATCACGACGGAGTATGACAGTTTTACGACAGCAAGGCTCATCAACCAGGCGATTCCGATTGATTATTTTATGACCCGCGAAAACCTGATTGTGTTCCATGATGACGATTATATTGATGAAGTCAAGGAGATCATGACAAAAATCCGGCATCGGGATTTTCCGATTCTGGATGCGAATGAGAAATACCTGGGAATGTTTTCCAGACGGCATTTGCTTCTGCCGCGGAAAAAGCAGGTGATTCTGGTGGACCATAATGAGAAATCCCAGGCGGTAGACGGAATTGAAGAAGCGGAGATCCTGGAGATCATCGACCACCATAAGATCGGATCCCTCGAAACGATTTCACCGATTTATTTCCGGAATATGCCGCTTGGCTGCTGTTCCACGATCATCTATGGACTGTACCGGGAACATGATGTGCCGGTACCGGAAGATATGGCAGGGGTTATGCTGTCTGCCATCCTTTCCGATACGCTGATGTTCCGCTCGCCCACCTGTACAGAAACAGACAGGCAGGCGGCAGAGGAGCTGGCAGAGATTGCCGGGGTGGAGATTGAACCGTATGCGATGCAGATGTTCGAGGCGGGATCCAATTTTGGAGATAAGACGCCGGAGCAGCTGATCTATACGGATTTCAAAACCTTTGTCCAGGGAGAAGTGAATTATGGCGTCTCCCAGGTATCAGCGGTGACAGACCGGCAGCTTGACGCGGTTAAAGACGGGCTGGCGGATTATATGGAAAAGGCCATGCAGGAGCGCAAGCTGGATATGGTCTATGTGATGCTGACGAATATCCTGGATCAGCGGACAAGGCTTCTGATGGGCGGGAAAGATGCGGATAAGGTGGCAAGAAGGGGTT
>CADBTO010000107.1 GCA_902797565.1 uncultured Lachnospiraceae bacterium | reverse complement strand
GTCCAGGGACTATCCGGATATCCTCTCAAAGCTTTCCCTTTATGTGGGGGCGGGTTTTGCTGTAAAAGTGGCTTTTACAAAAATTGCTATGCAGTACCAGAGAGATAGGACGGAGGGACTCCAGAAATCCCGACCGGGATATGAGGGCGTTGCTCAGTTAGTCCGTCGTATGGAAGATGGGCAGGGGGAACTTGCCTCGTATGAAGAGTTTGGTGACCGGATGCGGCACAAAAAATACCGGAAGCTTTCGATGATGTTGGTGCAGAACCTGCGAAAAGGCCAGAGGGAATTGATAGACCAGCTGGAACGGGAAGAACAGGAAGCATTTGAAGAGCGGAAGCTGGCAGCAAAAATTGCAGGTGAAGAGGCGTCTACAAAAATGCTGCTGCCGATGATGGGGCTTCTGGGTGTTGTGCTGGTTATTTTGATCTATCCGGCGATGCAGAGCATACAGTTTTAGGGATAAAACCAGGAGGTAGAAGATGAAGGGGATACGGGAGTTTATACAGGAAGAAGACGGGATCGGAACGGTTGAAATGATTCTGATTCTTGTGGTACTGATCGGGATCGTCATTATTTTCCGGGATCAGATTCGGGAAATTGTGACAAATATCATGAACACGATCAAGAGCAAATCCGAGAGCGTGGATATGTGAGGCAGGATACAGGTGCCAGGGCGGTATCCGGAAGCATTACGGTGTTTCTGGCTTTGACCATTACATCGATCATCGCCCTGGTGTTTACTCTGGAAGAAGGCGTGCATATGGCTGCAGTAAAAGAAAGGTCCAGGCTGGTGTCCGATATTGGCGCGGAAAGCGTATTTGCGGAATATAACCGGCTTTTGTGGGAGGAGTACAACATTCTTGCGGTGGATGCTTCTTATGGAACAGGCAATATGGATCTGGTGTATCTGGAGTCCAGGATGCAGGAATATATGATGGACAATTTGATACCGGAAGAACGAGGGTGCAGTTTTTTGCGGATGGGCCTTTCGGGATGCCGGGTGGACAGGTATGGCTTGTTATCGGATCAGAGGGGCTTGCCATTTGTAAAGGAAGCGATGCTGGCTGTGAAATATGGTGCTGCGGAAAGTATTCTGGAAGCGGTTTCGAAAAACAACCAGTCGGTTTTGGAAGCGGAAACGGAGCCCGGGAATGTGGATGAATTGCTTGCGGATGCAGACAGGGCGGTTCATGAAGCGGCAGAACAGGCCGAGGCAGAAAAAGCTGCAGCAGAAAAAGCCGCAGCAGGAACGGCAGAAGGTGCCGGTGCTGGGGATCCCGGTGGACGAAATGCAGGGGGAGGTGGAGAAGGGGCCGGGGAGCAAGTCCAGGTCGAGGAACCGCCTGAGAATCCTGTGGAACTCATACTGGAATTGAAGAATCAGGGAATCCTGGCACAGGTTCTTGCTAATCCGGATGCGTTGTCTGCGAAGGAGATCCCGGAAAGCGCACCATCAAAGCGTGCACTGGCGTCCGGGAATATGGCAGTGGGCGGGTCAGGCGGTATTGGGGATCAGGCATTGCTGTCTCTTTATTACAAGCGTTATTTCGGTAACTATCGGAATGATTTGGAACACGAAGGCCTGCAATATGAATGGGAGCATGTGTTATGTGGGAAGGGATCTGACAAGCAGAATCTGGAAGGGGTGGTTGAGAAGCTGCTTCTGCTGCGTTTTGGCGCGGATTATGCAAGCCTTTTGGCAGATCCGGCAAGGCAGGCCAAGGCACTGGAACTGGCAACGGCAATCTTGGGGATGACTCCTGCGGCTGCACTGGTTGAACCATTGAAGCTGGGGATTATGGCAGCATGGGCATATCTGGAAAGCGTGCTGGATGTGCGATTGCTTTTATCTGGCGGAAAAGTGGCGGTCATCAAAAATCCGGCAGAATGGACCAGTGAACTGGAGTTGTTTGCGTCCTATTTTCCTGTTTCCATGAAGGCAAAGGCATGCGAAAACGGAATGGGTTATGAGGATTATCTGATGGCGTTGACAGCGGCAACGGACATCGGGGAACAAGGGCTGCGTGCACTGGATATCCTGGAGGCTGCGCTGCATGCAAACGCGGATTATCAGCAGACGAAGGTGGATGCCATGGTCTATCAGGCCAGCTTTCATTACGAGTACATTGCAAGCCCGGTATTTTTCCAAATGGTACCGGAGTTGTCCGGGCAGTATGAAGACTATCTGTTCTCACGGGACAAACAGATTTCGTATTTATCAGATGGATGAATGGGCATAGCCGGGATGGGAAGATTGGCAGATCACGGAGCCGGGACGGGGGCTGCTCCGGATGTCCCTTTTGCGTTCGTCGGAAAGCAGTTCAGGCACGGTTCTTTGTGCTTTTTGGGCCTGTTGGAGAGATGTGGGCGGGTCTGTCCGGCAGGCAATCAGGGGAGCAGGTAATAAGGGCAGATCAAAATCCTGCTGGCAAAGGGACATCTTGAAGAGCTCCTGTTTTGGGTGGGGAGTCATATGAGGAAAAAGGAGAAAGGATCTTATACTGTAGAAGCAGCAGTGCTGATGCCGCTGTTTGCCTGTTTGATGGTCACATTTTTGCTGCTGTTTCGGAATATGGCCGTCGAATGGGGGGTGGGGGTTTCAATCCATGATGCAGCGCGTGCGCTGGCGTTATATGGCGGTGAGGTGGGCGCGGCGCAGGTCGGAGCAGCGGGCGACAGGGCAGGCGGAGCGCAGGTTGGAGCAGCTACCGGCGGGGC
>CADBTO010000106.1 GCA_902797565.1 uncultured Lachnospiraceae bacterium | reverse complement strand
GGTGCTGGGTGATGGAGAGTCCTATGTCATCAAACCGCAGGAAACGCGGAAAGATGGGACGTACAAGACAACTGTGCGTTCAGACGGGTTCTTCACAGGTGTCGAAGCAAAGGACAAAGGCACGATCACGATCAAGGGTGATGGGGATGTCCAGACATCTTATGATGCGGCCGTGAAGCAGCGGCTGCTTTTGGGAAGCAATGCGGACGGCGCATCCACCGAGGCGGCAGAGGTCACTTCAGACAATGCGAAGGGATTGCAGGCAGATATCGGCGGTGCACAGCTGAAGCTTGCGGGAGAAGGGTCGGATGTCAAGGCGAATGTGGAAATGAGCGGTGCGGTGGGACAGCGGGCTGTCTCTAATGTGGCGCTTGGTACGGCGGAAACAGCAGTGGATGTTCCTGTGGAAGCATACACGGTGGTATTTGATTCAAAAGCAGGCAGCATTGTGCCGCCGGAATCTGTTGCCGGAAATGCGGCGAAGAAGACGGTTGCAAAGCCTGCGGATCCTGTAAAGACAGGTTATACCTTTACAGGCTGGTTCAAGGATGAGAATGGGGAACAGCCTTGGGATTTTGCCACAGATGAGGTATCGGCTGACACAGTGCTCTATGCAGGGTGGGCAGTCGATGCGGATTATGGCGTGGAGGTCATTTTCAATAAAGCATACCAGCAGAAGGAAATTGCCTGCTTCCCGAACGGCACAAAATTAACGAAGGCAGACTGCCCGACGACGGATACCGGAGCGGAAATCAGCTGGTATTCTGACCAGGAATGCAAGACTGCATGGAACTTTGATACGCAGCTCGCGGCAGACACGCAGCTTTATACCAATGGCTGGAACGGAAGTGTTTCGGCTGTGAAGGTGACGAGCATTGTTCCGGTCACGAGCCAGAATGTGTCTTTGACACCGAATGCGACGCTTGCGCTGAAGTGGTCATTGCAGCCTGCGGAGGCTGCGGGGCAGATGCTCCAGTGGACGAGTGACAACCCGACTGTGGCGACGGTTTCCGCGGATGGCGTGGTAACGGGTTTGAAGGCTGGAACGGCAACGATCAGCGCGTTTACGATGAATACGTCAGATGGAACCGAGCGGCGGACTTCATGGAAGGTGACGGTATCTTCCAGCAATTCTTCGTCGAATACATCGAGTTACACGCCTTCGTACAGCCCGTCCTATTACCCGGTTACTACGACAGTACTGGTTACTGCAATCGAGCTGAACAGCACGTCCCTGCAAATGGTGCCGGGAGAGACGAAGACGCTGACGGCGGCGGTTGTACCGGCCAACGCGACGACGAAGGATGTGACCTGGGCCAGCAGCGATCCGAAGGTCGTGACGGTTGCAAACGGGGTCTTGACCGCTGTATCAGAGGGCTATGCCACAATTACAGCTACATCCAAAGACAGTGGGAAAAAAGCAGCAACCTGTGTTGTGCAAGTCCAGAAAAAAGCCGATACAAATAATAATGAAGGAAATCAGGCAGATGCGAATACGGTAAACGTGGATCTGGCTGCCATTCGGGAGATCAAGTCAGCAAAGGGAACGATCACGAAGCTGACGACCACGAAGAATTCGATCAAGGCAACATACAAAAAAGTCGATATTTCCGGCGTGAAATACCAGGTTGCGTTGAAAAAGAACTGGGCAAGCAGCTGGAAGAAAGCAACAACGTCCAGTTTGAGCAAGACATTCAGCGGTTTGTCGAAGGATACGTATTATGAGGTCAGCGTCCGTCCATTCAAGACAATTTCCGGAAAGACGTATTATGGGAAATGGGGGACGACGAAAGTAAAGCGCACAACGAAGAAATAAAAACTGAAGAAAAGTATGGGAGGATGATGTATGAGAAGAAGAACAAGGAGCAGGGCATTTGCCTTGCTCCTGGCGGCAGCGATGGCGGCAGTGCCGGCCGGCGTGCAGCTTTCCGGGGGCGGCATGCCGGTCTATGCGGACCAGGAGACGAAGGACGGCTTTGTCCTGAGTGACGATGGGCGGCAGCTGCTTGCGTATCGGGGACCGGGCGGGAATATTACCGTGCCTACCGGTGTGACGATGATTGCGGCGGGCGTATTCCAGGACAACCGGAGCCTGACGGGGATCACGTTCCCAAGTACTGTGACGTCCATGGGGACGGGCGTGTTTGCCGGATGCGAGGAGCTGCAGAAGGTGAATCTGGGAAATGTGACCAGCATTCCGGCGGATACGTTTCGGGATTGCGTGAGCCTGTCAAATCCGTCGATGATTCCGGCGACCGTGAAGTCCATCGAGGCGAATGCGTTCAATGGCTGCAACGGCCTGAACACGATCAACCTGCCGAACGGGATTACCAATATTGATATTACGGCGTTTGATAACTGCAAGAACCTGCGGTCATTTACACTGCAGGGATCCAGCGGGACTTATACGGTGTATGACGGGTGCCTGTACAAGCAGCGGGGCACGGTGCTGTACAAAGTGCCCACGGCAAAATCGTCCATTACGTTCAGCAGCAATGTGTCAACGATTGGGACCAATTCTTTTTCCGGGAATTATGAAATTGAAACCGTGGTTCTCCCGGAAACTGTGACAACGATCGAGCAGAACGCATTTGCGGATTCCGGCGTAAAAGTCATCACGATCCCGGCATCGGTGACGATGATCGGAGCGCAAGCGAACTGGAAGCCAACCCTGATCTACAGCATCGAGGGTGCGGCAGGGTATGAATTTGCAAACAAAAACAATGTGACGTTTGTCCGGATTGGTGAGGAAGCTGCGATCAACACCGGCAGCACCAGCGGAGGAAGCAGCACGGTTATTTCCGGCGGCACTGATACGACGACCATCACGGGCGGATCCACCAATACGAACATCGTCTACCGGGATGAGGAGATTGATGTGGTGCAGCCTGCGCGGGTGACGATCAAAAAGATCGCGCAGGTCAAGGGGAAGAAGCTCAAGGTCACGATTGGCAGTGTTTCGGATTCGGACGGCTATTGCATCGCTTATCGGAAGAATGGTGCCAGCAACTGGACGAAGAAATTCTTTTCGGAAACGGAATACACAATGTCTGGATTGGAAAACGCAAAGACGTATCAGGTTGCAGTCTGTGCCTATGCCGGTGATGGAACCTATCGCGTGTATGGGAACTGGAGTGTCATCAAATACAAGAAGACAGATAGCAAATGAGGAAGCGTAGGGGCAGGCTCACAGGCTTGCCCCTATCATTCTTTTTCGGAGGAAGGCATGTCATATTTGGCGCTATATCGAAAATTCAGACCACTCGAATTTTCGGATGTTAAGGGACAGGACGCGATCGTCCAGACGTTGAAGAATGAGATTAAAGCACAGCGGATTGGGCACGCCTATTTATTTACGGGGACAAGGGGAACCGGGAAGACCACGATGGCGAAAATCTTTGGCAGGGCGGTCAACTGCGAAAGTCCGCTTCCGGATGGAAGCCCCTGCGGGACATGCAGGGTCTGCCAGGGGATTCTTTCGGGGAGTTCGATGAATGTCCGGGAGATCGACGCTGCTTCCAACAACAGCGTGGACAATATCCGGGATATTATCGAGGATGTCAGTTATAAGCCAAGCGAGGGGCGTTACAAGGTCTATATCATCGACGAAGTGCATATGCTGTCCGGTGCGGCGTTCAACGCATTCCTCAAGACCCTGGAGGAACCGCCGGAATATGTGATCTTTATTTTGGCGACGACGGAGCTGCACAAGATACCGGTTACCATCCTGTCGCGGTGCCAGCGTTATGATTTCAAGCGGATTCCTGTGGATACGATTCAGGCGAGACTGGAGGAGCTGCTCCAGAAAGAGGGTGTGGAGTATGAGGAAAAAGCTGCTGCCTATGTAGCCAGGGCAGCAGATGGATCCATGCGTGACGGCATTAGTTTACTGGATCAATGTATCTCGTTTTATCTGGGATCGAAGCTGACGTATGACAACGTGCTTGAAGTGCTTGGTGCAGTTGATATAGAGGTCTTTTCCCGTTTGCTGGCAGGGATTACGGAAGAGAATACTTCTGCGATGATGAAAGTTGTGGAGGAAATTGTTGTAGAAGGACGCGATTTAGCGCAGTTCGTGGTAGATTTTTGCTGGTATCTGCGAAATCTTCTCCTGGTTATAGAGGACGAAGCAATGGTGGAGATCCTGGATTTGACCCAGGAGAACAAAAAACTTTTGTTGGAAGAGCGCGGGCGTGTCAGCAAGGCGCAGCTGCACCGTTATATCGAGATTTTGTCTGACCTGTCAAACCGGATGCGCTCTGCGACGCAGAAGCGGGTGCTGCTTGAGATCACGCTGATGCGGCTTTCGAAGCCGCAAAGCGATACCGGGACGGAGGCACTGGTCAGCCGTCTGGAAGCACTGGAACGAAAGATGGAAAAGGGCATTCCGGTCATGGCTGCGCCATCGCAGCTGCCGGGGGATGCAGCAGCTGCCGGGGGAAAGGCAGAGGAAAAGAAACCGCTTCCGCCGGCGATTCCGGAGGAAGTGCAGGAGGTGGCAAAACGCTGGAGCGAGGTGGTGGCGGCAGTAGGACCGCCGTATGGGATTCTGCTGCGTGACTGTGTGAAGACAGTAGAGGAAGATGGGAAATTACTGATCGTCTTTGATGATGGCGGCGATGGAACCAGCAGCCTGGGATGGGAGGAATTCCGGGATGAAGAGAGCGGCCACCGGAGTGCATTGCAAGAGGCACTTGACAGTATTGCCCAAAAACATATAAGATTTGAGGTGCAGCTGAACCAGAATCCCAGCCGCGCGAAAGACCTGTACACGGATGTGGCGGGGTTCTTTGCGGAAAAAGGGCTGGATGTGGTGATTGAAGATTAGGCGTTTTTGATGATGGAACGAAATGAAGGAGGAAATGAACCATGGCGCGTAGAGGCGGATACCCTGGCGGAGCAATGCCGGGAAATATGAACAACCTGATGAAGCAGGCACAGAAGATGCAGAAGCAGATGGCGGAAAACCAGAAGGAACTGGAAGAGAAGCAGAAGGAATTGGAAGAGAAGACGGTATCTGCCACGGCTGGAGGCGGAGTGGTGGAAGTTTCTGTTTCCGGAAAGAAGCAGGTTGTGGGCGTGAAGCTGGATCCGGAGGCTGTGGATCCGGACGATGTGGAGATGCTGGAAGACCTGATTATGGCAGCAACGAATGAGGCGCTCCGGAAGGTGATAGAAGAAGAAGAGAGCTTGATGCAGCAGTATGCCGGCGGACTGGAAGGCCTGGCTGGCGGCCTCGGCGGCGGTTTGGGAGGCGCACTCGGTGGACTATTTTAGCAAAGACATCGGGAACCTGATCGGCGGGTTTTCATCGCTGCCCGGAATCGGGGAGAAAACCGCGCAGCGGCTTGCTTTCTACATACTGAGCAGGCCGGAGTCTGAGGCGAAGCATCTGGCGGAGGTCATTGTCCGTGCGCGGGAGAACGTGAAATACTGTAAGGAGTGCTTTACCCTGACAGACAGGGAGGTCTGCCCGATCTGTTCCAATTCAAAGCGGAACCACAAGCTGATTATGGTGGTGGAATCCAGCCGGGATCTGGCGGCGTATGAAAAGACAGGCGAGTATGACGGCGTGTACCATGTCCTGCACGGGGCGATTTCGCCGATGCAGGGCATCGGACCGGAGGATATCCGGCTGAAGGAGCTGATGGCGCGACTTGCGGGCAGCGAGGTGGAGGAAGTTATTATTGCCACGAATTCGTCTTTAGAGGGGGAAACGACGGCAATGTATATCAGCAGACTGCTGAAACCCATTGGAACGAAGTGTACCAGGATCGCAAGCGGCGTGCCGGTGGGAGGAGATCTGGAGTATATTGATGAAGTAACACTCCTGCGGGCACTCGAAGGCAGGCGGGAGCTGTAGGAAG
>CADBTO010000105.1 GCA_902797565.1 uncultured Lachnospiraceae bacterium | reverse complement strand
TCTTCGGGGCGCACAAAATGCCATGAATGTGGTTGCAAATAACCTGTCCAACGTAGATACCAAAGGGTATGTGCGCGAGCAGGTTATTTTTGCAGACAGGAACTACAACCGGTTCGGAACAGCAAATATCAGCGATATGTATTCCGGACTGGGTGTGGAAATCGGAGATGTGATCCATACGCGGGATATGTACCTGGATCGGTCTTATCGAACGGAAGCGGGACGATACGAATTCTATCAGGCAACCTTTGAGGCCGCAGACGAGATTGATACGCTGCTTCGGGAAGGGCAGGGAACGGGATTTTCAGAGGCGATCGGGGATCTGTATGATGCCTTTAATGAATTCGCAAAAACGCCGGAACTTGCAGAAGTGCAGAATGTGCTGGCGCAGAAATGCGAGTTGTTCATCTCACGCGCCCAGGCAGTGTATGATGGGATGAAAAACTACCAGAGCGTGATCAATCAGGAAATCAAGGACAAGGTTGACAAAATCAACGAATTGTCGAAAAAAATAGGCAAGTTGAATGATGGAATCCAGTCTGTAGAATCTGCACACGTGGAGACTGCAATGGAAATGCGGGATGCGCGGGATCAGGCGTTGGATGAACTTGCGGAACTTTGCAATATCACATACCAGGAAAATATAGACGGGATTGTCAAGGTGCAGATTGAAGGCCAGGTTCTGGTAGATATTGACAAAGTATATCAGATATCGATGCAAAGGGACAAGGTGACGGGCTATATCACCCCATACTGGCAGCATCTTTCGGATCCTGCCAAGGGTACGGTGTACGAAGCATTCAATCTGAAAAATATCCGCAGCGAAGCGGAGATGGATGTTGGCAGGGTCAAGGGTCTCTTGCTTGCGCGCGGGGAAAGCCCGGCAAATTATACGGATATCACGGGGTTGACTTCAGAGCAGTATGATCAGGGAATTTCCAATTCCGTTATGCGCAATACCGAGGCAGAACTGGATTATATGATCCATGAAATGGTGACGAGCATCAACAATTACTTCTCTCCGTTGACAGAGTTTGAAATGCCGGAACTTCTGCAGGATACCTATACGGTGCAGGAGTCTGGTGTTGAGGTGGAAAAACAGAATGGTCTTGACACATACCGTCTGATGGCGGATGATCATATCCTGGGTACGTCTTCGAATGGCACGCAGACGCAGAATATCAATTATTACAACTGCATCGTCCGGAAGGACGCGCAGGGTAAGGAGTATATTGAAGCTAGGGAAGGCGGAACCGGAGCAGCCGTGACGATCACGGATGTGAAGAAGGTGGTGGATCCGAATACCAAGCAGAGTTATTATGAAGGAACCATCGCGGGAGGAAGTACAACCGGCCCCATTACGCTGGGTGGTGTATCCATCACGGAAGAAGCCTATATCATCGGTTACGATACCGAGGGGAAGCAGTGGAAGCTGGAACAGCATAAGACCCAGGTCTGCGATACGGAGAATGCATGTGTGGGAAGGGATGGGGAACTGCCGCCGCGGGAGCTTTTCGAACGGCGGAGCAAGTCCCGCTATGCCGAGGTGCATTATTACGACCTTGCCGGGAATGAATATATTACTTATGCGTACAATGAAGAAGATCCGGAAGATACGGCCACGCTGTATTCCCTGACAGAGCTGCAGCTGCAGCAGGATATCCGGGAGCTCCCTTCGCTCGTTCCATTCAAGCACCAGAACGGGGATATCGGGTTTGATATGGCAGAAGGCGCGTATGCGGTCTGGAAGAAAGATGGATACCATCTGAATCCCAGTGATGAAACGCCGGTATCGTTTGCGAATTTCTATTCAAAACTCTGTTCGGATTTGTGGAATAACAGCAGTGTCATGAAGACAACGGCGGAGAGCCTTGACGTGACAAAGCGTTCTGTGGAGGAACAGCGGCAGGCGGTTCTTGGCGTGAATGCGGACGAGGAACTGCAGTCTATGATCAAGTTCCAGAATGCGTATAATGCTTCCAGCCGATATATCAATGTGGTAAATGAAATGATCCAGACGCTCCTGTATAATCTGGGGGCATCATAAAATGCATGATAAGGGAAAAAAGGTCCTGCCGCAAGGCAGGGCTTTTTTCTGCCGCAGAGCCGGGCGCACCCCGCGCGGCGAGCAGGGGAGAGTGGCAACCCCACCTTCCCGCTGGTCGAAAAGAAAAAAGAATCCGGCAGTGGTTAGGAAAAAAACGAACGCGTCCGATATAATGAACAAGGTTGGATTGATCAGAAAGCCGGCTGCAGAGAGAGGCCCGTTTGAGGACACAGGCTGGATGCAGGCGGCCGGGGTTTGGCGGAGGTGTGTGTATGCCATCTACTTTTTTTGGACTTGGAGTTGCATCGTCTGGTCTGAATGCGTTTCAGGCGGCGGTAAATGTCACGGCAAACAATGTGGCAAATGTGGATACCAAGGGATATAGCAGGCAGACTTTGAATAAGGAAGCCTATGGGGCGATGCGTGTCCCCCAGAGATATGGAAGTGTGGGGATGGGTGTCAACGCGATTTCCGTGACGCGGACCCGGAACCAGTACTACAACCAGAAATATTGGAAGAACCAGTCGAATTTCGGCTATTATGAGCAGAAGCTGTATTATGTCAGCCAGATGGAAGAGTACTTCAAAGATGAAAAAGACGTGAATCCGGGATTTACGACGATCTTCACAAGCTTCAATACGGCGATGGATTCGCTGAAGACGCATGCGGGGGATTCGAGTTACCGCACGCAGATGATCAGCGAGGCGGAGAAGCTGCAGCAGTATTTCAACCATTGCGCGACAGAGCTCGAAAGCCTGCAGCGGGACATCAATGACGAAGTGAAGACCACGGTGGAATTCATCAATGCTTCTGCGCAGAAGATCGCGCTTTTGAACAAGCAGATCAACGTGATCGAGATCAACGGCGGTTATGCCAATGAACTTCGGGACGAGCGGGAACTTGTGCTGGACGAACTGTCCAAGATCATCAATATCGAGACCGAAGAATACAAAGTGGAAAATTCGAACGACCCGGACAAGTATCTGGGCGGGACGGTGTTCAATGTCAAGGTCAATGGACAGCGGCTTGTGGATAATTTCGAGTATCACGAACTGACGGTGACCAGCCGGAAATACAAGCACAATCAGTCGGATATCGACGGGTTGTATGATGTGACATGGAAAGAAACAAATACCACCTTCAATGTCTGGGGGAGCAACCAGAAAGGATCGCTGCGCGGGCTGTTCGAGCTGCGGGATGGAAATGATGAGATGAATGTCCGAGGGACAGTGGTGATCGATGCCACCGGATCCGGGCAGGGCTCCAACGGGGATCGTTTTGTCATTGAATATCCGAATATCACGGATCCGAATCTGCTCAGCCTGCCGGAGCGCGGGGCGGTGACGGTGGATGCCACGGAATACCATTACGACAGTTTTGAGGTACAGCTGAACAAAGATACGGGAGAGATCGAGCGGATCATTTTTGATATTGTGGATGACGAAACCGTGTCCGGGACACTGCTTTCCAAAGCGGGCGGGAAAACCCTGACAGCGGGGTCTACCGTGAATTTCAAGGGGATTCCGTACTATCAGAATCAGATGAACACCTTTGTCCGTTCCTATTCCAAGGAGTTTAATTCGTTGGAGAAGCAGTCGCGTGACCTGTATGGGAATACGGCCACCGCATTCTTTACAGCGAAAGATAAAACCAGTAATACGGTCCTGAAGTTTTCCGGGAGTGAAGACCGGAAATTTATGGTGGACGGTAAGCTGGTTGAAGAACCGGAATTTGACGGTGTGCTGGTGGAAGACGGGGATCGGTCTTATTATAGCTATACCAGTACATCAGATTGCTATTACAGAATGACAGCGTCAACCTTCCTGGTGAATCCGGATATATCGCGGGATCCCAAACTTTTCGGCGCGACCAAACAGGTGGGGCCGGATGAGAATGAGCCGGGTGTGGACGCATATGATATTGTGGAGAAGATCCTGGATCTGCAAAACAAGAAAGATATCTTCCGCAGCGGCGGGGCAGCAGCGTATCTGGAATGTATTTATGCGGATATTACAGTGGATACGGAGGAGTGCCGGGTATTCCTTTTGAATTACGAGGAAATCCAGACCGCGATTGACCGGCAGAGGAAGTCGGAATCCGGCGTGGACGAAGACGAAGAGGGACTGAACCTTGTGAAGTTCCAGAATGCGTACAATCTGAACGCGAAGGTAATTTCCACGCTGACGGAGATGTATGACCAGCTGATCCTGCATACGGGTGCATAATCAGAGAACGGACCAGCAACACACGGTTTATCAGAAAACGGATGATCAGGAGAGTCATTTATGCGAGTAACAAATAATATGCTCCTTACCAGAGCAAATGCGAATATGAACACGAACAAGCTTGCACTGGACAAGGGAAATACCCAGATGACAACGCAGCGGAAGATTGACCGGCCGTCGGAGGATCCGATCGTAGCGGTGCGTTCGCTGCGGCTGCAGACATCGCTCCAGGAGATCAACCAGTACTATGGCCGGAATATTCCGGATGCGCAGAGCTGGCTGGAAGTGTCTGAAACGGCGCTGATGAATATCTCCGGGAATATTGATGATTTCCGCAAACTCTGCGTGGCGGGTGCCAATGGCGCAACGCTGACACAGGACGATCGGAAGACGATGCTTGACCAGCTGAAGTCCCTGCAGGAAAGCATTTTCCAGCAGGGGAACGCGGATTACGCGGGGCGGACGGTGTTTACGGGCTATCGGACAGACCGGGATCTGGTGTTCAAGGAGAACGAGGACAAGACAAGGTATGATATCGGGCAGGTGCTGAAAGCGGACGATATGGAGAACTTCGGGTACTATAACGGTGGTGTGGACGTGCCCGGGAACCGGTCGGAAATTGCTGCGATTGCAGTGGATGCGGACGGGGATGGCGTATCGGACAAAGAAACCGAATACGATATGAAAGTTTCCTCGTATTACCGTCTGCGCCTCGGTTATGACGATATCTCCCAGCTGGAAAGCATCAATATTGCGTTCGACGCGAAGAACCAGTCAGAGACCCCGGTTCAGATCACGCGGAGTTTCATTAAAGGAAATTATGAATACGACGCGGATATGGTGCGGGATGACAAAGGGAATATCATCTATGAGCAGGAAGTGCAGAAGGATGCGAATGGCCAGGTTCAGCTGGACGCCAATGGTGATCCGGTTAAGGATTATATCTATCTGAAGGACAAGGAAGGCAAGAATATTCCGGCAAAGGATGCGGCAGGGAACGTGATCTATCAGACCGAGCCGAGCGGCGCGCTGAAGCTGGCAACGGCGGAGGATGTGGCGAAATATAACCATGAACTCGTGGTTCTGGGCGAGGCGCTGCCTGAGTTCCAGAAACAGCCGGTGCTGGAGTACAGCGGGACAAACGCGGGGAAGGTCAACTATCCGAACAAGACGGACAAGGACTATACGCTGAAGGAAGAGGGAGACGGGCTTGCGACAAAGTCCCTGGAAAATGGCAAGACCTACCAGGTTCTGGACGGGGACAGCTACGACGACAAGAATACCACGGGAAACAAGAACAATGTCATCGCGCATTACCAGGATGAGAACGGCGAGGACATTTATTTGTACCAGACGAACAACGAGGATGTGGACGAGTTCCGGTTCCCGAAGAAGATATACCAGTTTGATAATGAGGAAGACTGGCTGCAGTGGTCGAAAGAGAATGGCTATGACAGGAAGACGGTGGAGGATGAGGACTGCGTGTTCATCAAATCCACCGGGGATCTGATCTTCGGGGAGACGGCGTCTTCGAAGCTGATGAGCTGGCACGCGCAGGTGACGGTGCAGTACGACAAGATCGGCTTTGATAATGGAGAACTTCGTCCGGAGTATTATTATGACGCCGTAAACAAGACGGATCTGGACAACCAGATCACCTACAAAAAGAACAACAAGGTGTATGAGATCAACTATACGGTTTCGCAGAACCAGACCCTGACGGTGAACCAGGAGGCGGCGGATATTTTCGATTCGGATATCCTGCAGGATATGAATGATATGATAACGGCGGTACAGAAGGCGATGTCCGCGTCGGACAAGGTGGAAAAGATCAAGGTCATGCTCTCGGACACGAATTATCAGGACGAAGAAACGCAGGCACAGCTGAAGCAATGGAAAGAAATCGCCCAGAAGGAGATGGATTACTACAACCACAATCTGGACGAACTTTTCACAAAGAAGCTGAAGCTGGCGGATGATTATCTGAACGAAATCAATGTGGCGATCACCCGGATCGGCTGTACCATGGATCAGCTGGCAATGACCGAGGAACGGATGGACGAGCAGGAGCAGGCGGTTACGAAGCTGAAGAGCGATAACGACAATCTGGATCTTTCGACAATTATGATCAATTACATGGCAGCACATACGGCGTACCAGTCATCGCTTCAGGGGGCTAGTAAGCTGGGACAGCAAACGCTGTTGAATTATATCTGACAATATGGTAAACTGGGCAGTGCAACGTTAGGTTATGGTTTCATTGCAGGGAGGATGTTCATGAAGGTAAATACCAGGCTGTTTGATGAAATTGATGTGGCGGATGAGAAGATCATCACGCTGGACAAGGGGATCATCGGGTTCCCGTTTATGCGGAAGTTCACGCTGATTTACGGGAAGGATGATGACGAATCGAAGGAGAAGGAGGCGGGTGCCCTGATGTGGTTCCAGTCCCTGGACGAGCCGCAGTTCGCGCTGCCGGTGGTGTCTCCCGTGGACATCCTGCCGGAGTACAATCCCCAGATCAATGATGACGAACTGGAGCCTCTGGGAGAGCTGAATGACGAAAACCTGCTGGTTTTGGTGACAATGAAGGTTCCGCCGGAGATCGAGAAGATGACCATCAACCTGAAGGCGCCGATTATTATCAATACAGATACCAGGCTGGGCGGGCAGATCATTGTGGAGAATGATTTCCAGGTGCAGTTCCCGGTGTATGAGCTTTTGCAGAAGAACCGGCAGAAATAGGAAGGGGGTGGTTTTCATGCTGGCGCTTACCAGGAAAAAGGGAGAGTCCCTGGTGATCAACAACAACATCGAGATCACCGTCATGGATGTGCGGGGGGATCAGGTGAAGCTGGGAGTCACGGCATCCAAGGATATCCCGATTTACCGGAAAGAGGTCTATGAGCAGATCCAGAAGGAGAACAAAGACGCGTTTACGGCGGATTCTGTAGAGAACCTGCGCAGTTTGTTCCAATAGAGTTCGAATAAATCATATATCAGGTATAAAGTTTCTGAAAGTGCCTGCCGATATAGCCTTAGAAGAAGGTTTATATGCGGGGCACTTTCTTTTTTGGCTTTTTCATATGGCGCGATGCCAGACGGTTCTTTATAATGCCCCGGACTGCGAATACACAAGGAGGTGTGAGCAATGGATATTTCAGCGAACATTGGCACATCGTATCAGGAACAGGGAAGTTTTGTGCAGTCGGCTCCTGTGAAGACTGTCTCGGATACGAACGTTGCCAGCGCTCCCGAAGTGGCTGCGCCAGAACCGCTCGTGGTGGAAAAGGTGGAAAACACCGCTCCGCTTCGCGGTGCAAAC
>CADBTO010000104.1 GCA_902797565.1 uncultured Lachnospiraceae bacterium | reverse complement strand
GTTTGGAGCCGATCTGCGCGTATGCCGTAATATCCACGCCGGGCTTCGTTGCCCGCGCTCCAAGCGTATCCTGGTCAAACCACTCCTGGAACAGGTCTGCAAACCGCATCCCGTCTGTCGTCACATCATCCAGGATAATATAAAACATCTTACAATCCGACTCTTCGAATGCCAGCACATTGTCCGAAACATGCTCTGCCGGATCCGCCGGATTTCCCGTATGAATCGTAAATTCTTTCCGAAGCTGCTCCTCCTCTTCCCGGCCTTCGATCGCCGTCTTCACCGTAAGTGAAATCTTCTGTTTGGATATCTCCGGCCACATCTTTTCCGGAATACAGAGCCTTGCATACAGCATGTCGTCATTCCAGACATCCAGTTCCATCTGGCCGGAACTATAGGACCAGTCCCCAACGTGCGTCTGGATGAAATCCGGAAGGACTGCCCCTGCTTCTGCGTCCGCTTCGATCATCTGCTGTACTGTCTTATAGCAGTATTCCCCTTTGAACACAGACCACAGTGTCTGGTCATAGGGCACTGCTCCTTTTCGCTTGGGCTTTCCGTCCGCTTCCCCCTCCGGCTGTTCAAAATTCTCCGGTTCCATCTCCGGTTCCCCGATGACTTCCCCGTTCCAGTCATATTCCACGCCGTTCGCATAGTACCGCTTTGCAGACAAGCCCGTGCCTTTGGCGACCAGCTTTCCGGTCTTTCCTTCGTGTTCTCCGTCCGCTTCGCCCCCCGCAGCCACTGCCTCAAGGGGCGAAGCTGCTGGCGCATCGGAATATTCCCGGACAGAGCAGGTGGTATAGCAGGTGTCAATCTTCGTATCCTTTGCCACGCCCACAAACCCGCCTGCCGCCTCTTTGCCTGCCACATTGACAAACGCCTTCGTGCTGCCCGCACTGCCGTCCGGCTCCTGGATTTCCACATAACCGCCAGACTGCGTATGCCCTGCCGCATAGCTTTGTTTCATGATGCTCCCATGGTCTTTCCCGACCAGCCCGCCGGCGTTTCCTTTTTCCGAACGGACATACAGCGCCGCCGCGCACTGCGTGATTCTGGTGGCATGTTCGGCGCTTTCACAGCTGCTTTCACCAACCAGCCCGCCGGCGCTGTTTTCCCCGGATACCAGATAATTCATACCGGAGCCGGATCCGCGATGGTATGCAATCACCTTCGAAATGCTGCTTTCATATACAGAACCCGCCAGCGCGCCCGCATTGCCGTCCTTCTTCAGTTCACTGTTTGCGGCGTGGAACCTGCCGTTTAAGATTCGAAGATCCAGAACCCTTGCAGAAGAGAGCTGCGCGAAAACGCCCGCATCCCCCTTGCAGTCCACAAGGACATCCGAGATCATAAATCCCCGTCCGTCATACTCCTTCTCGCCGGGAAACTGCATGTCTACCGGCATGAATGTCCCCGGATTGGACGATCCTGCCGCTGCACCGGCGATATCCGCCACGCACTGGATCTGGATCTGCTGGCTCCGTTCTTTTTCCTCGTCGGAGAACCGCTCGTAATCCTGCCCTGCCAGCTTCGCTTTCCGGGTCGCGATTTCTTCCCGAAATTCCGTCCATGACAGATCTGAAACCTGCTTTGCAACCGTCTTCACAGGATTCGGGATCCGCTCGGAAGTCAGGCCCGCGTCAACCCGCGCCGCCTCCCTTGACTGGGAGTCATATCCGGATACCGGCGTTCCCAGATTCTCCAGATGCCGGATATTCGCAATCGAAACGTCCCGCGTATCTTCCACGCCTGCTCCTGTGCCTTTCTTCTCCTGCGCAGAAGCAAACAGGCAGTTTGTGCGAACCTTGTTCCCCATTGCGACATTCGTCTTTTTTTCTTTATTATATGCCAGCACGGAGACTTCGATGTTTTCTCCGGGAATAAATTCCGGGAAGTGCTCCATGAAATGCCCGCCCACGCTCGTAATATCATCCAGGACAACCGTATAGCTGCGTCCGCCATCCGATGTATGGATCCAGGGATACGCCACCGGATCCAGCGGCACGGACTTCCGCTCGCCGCTGACCTCGCCTTCCACGACCATCGTCAGTGCCACACCTGCCTCTGTATTGGGATTCTGGATCTTCGCCAGCAGCATCCCGGCATTTTCGATCTGCAGCACCGGACGTTCCACGGTCTCTCCTTTTTCCAGACCGCTTCCGTTGTACCAGCCGATAATTTTTCCCTTGTCTTTCCCGTAGGTATAATTCCGCCGGATGGGCTTTTTCTCTTTCCCTTCGACCGACCTCAGCTTTTCCCCGTATTCCGCTTCGGAAAACTGGTGCGCAAACTTCCCGCTCCCGCTCTCCGCATAAAAGACATCCAGAACCCTGCCTGTGCCTTTCTGGAAACGGATCACATAGTTTCCGCCTTTCCGGACAGTCTCATCAATCGAAGCAAACGGCAGCATAATATTCCAGAGGCTGCGCATCGTCTGGACGTTCACGCCCTCTTTTTCCGATACATCGCCCCGGTTCACAACATAGGTAAACGCGTTCGCCTCTTTGGGATCCACTGCCGTGCCCGTACTGACCGGGACCACGTCCCCGGCGTCTCCCAACATCGCTTCCACCACGCCCTGGCTCTCCGCCATCGTCAGGTGGTTCTGCGCCGCAACGAAGATCTCTTTTGCCACACCGTCCAGTTCCAGCTGTTTCAAGCGCCGCTGGTACTGCGTCAGCCCAACGAACGCCATCCCCGCCAGGATCAATACGATCGCCGTCACGGTCAAAAGTTCCACCATCGTAAAACCCATGCGGAGCCATGCATGGCCGGGGGGCGCGCCCTGCCTCCATCGTCCTGCAGAGCCGGGGGGCGCACCCTGCCGCCACCGCCCTGCCATCCCGATTCGTTTTCGCTTGCGCTCCCGGTCAAACGCTGCCTCATCCACACGTCTTCGCCTGATTCTCTCGCCCTGCGTTTCTCCCATCTATCTCACCTTCCTTTATTCACATTCTATAATTCATATTCTACGAATTTACGTTTAATATCCGGATTTTGTATGGTTCCTGCTTTGTGAGCGCCTTCCCGCTTCCGCCGCTCCTGCAGACCTCCAGCTTCATTTCCAGAATCTTTTTTGTTCCATCATACTTGCAGCCGCTGAGCTTTACAATCATCCCCTGCTGCGTCGAAATCCCATCGGAAACCAGCGGAACCCCCGCCTGTGATGCGGATCCATCCGTGCCCCAGAGCGTCCCGTCCACATCCTTGACAAGGCCTGCCGCAGCATCATTTTTGATCATCCATTCCCCTTCGTCACTCCGGTAGGTGATCGCATCGCCCCCGCTGGAGATAGAGAGGATTTCGGACATGCCCAGCTCATCCCGCAGCACCACCATCGTTGTGGAAAGCAGTACTTCTGCATTCGCACTGTCCACCACCTTCTTAAACGCCCGCCGTGCCAGCGGAATCCCCGCCACCACGATGGAGCTTGAAAGCATCACCAGAAGCAGCGCCACCAATGTCTCCGCGAGTGAAAAACCTTTGCTCTTCATCATGCCCTACTCCAATGTTCCGGCCTTGAACTGGTATGCAGCGACCGGTTTCTTTCCTGTCCCCTGGTTGATAAAAAACTTCGCCTGCTGGCTGGTTCCATCATCTGCCTTTCGGCTCCGCATCTTCCTGGAAAAGCATACTTCCCCTTCTGCCTCCGTCACCGCTTTGCTTCCGCTCTTGTCCCGGGACGCCAGCGCGTTTTCCGCCGCATAATACTGCCCCATCGTGTCCCTGCTCCGTTCCACCATATGGACGGAAGAAACAATCGCCCCCGCAAGCATCGTGATCCCAAGGACTGCGACCAGCGTTGCGATCAGCGCTTCCGCGATGGATTCGCCTGCATTACTTTTTAACTTATTTTTTAATTTGTGTTTTAATTTTTCTGCAAAATTTCTGTCCATACCTTTGTCCCGCATTTCTGTCTGAATCTATTCCAACGTGATCTGCTTCGTGATCACGCAATTTTTCTTTTTCCACTCTATATTCACAATCCGTGTCATCGTTTCCGTTGTTTCCGTCGTCACGATTTGACCCTCTGCGTCGTTGGGATCAGGATACGTCCCCGTGACGACTGTTTTCGTATCTACATGGATCTCATCGTCCGGAATTTCGATTGTCGGCTCACAGTTCATCTGCACCCGGAAGCCCTCGGCATCCGACGCCGCGTTTTCAAATACAAATGCCACAGAAAGCCCCAGCGGCGCTGCTTTTGCAGCAACCTGCATGGCATCCTGCTTCTTTCCATTCCATTTCGGTTCCATTGTAAATAGTTCCAGCGTATAGTTCTTCCTGCCATCGGACAGTCCCGCTGTTCCCGTTTCCTTTACATATTCAATTCCCAGCCCGTCCATTTCCCAGGCTGCTTTTGTCTCAAGTCCGCTGCTGTCTCCAAACACCCGCTGCTGTGCCAGCAGTTCCAGCAGGCCCATTCCGCCGGACGTGCCGCCTGCCCCTGCAGGATCCACCCATTCGGTTTTGTATTTGATCACCGGTGCACCCTGCATGATCCCGTTTCTCATTGTGGTCTTCGTTGTCTTTGTCTGCTGAAAGCTGATTTCCTTTTCACACATCATATCCCGTACCAGCTGCGCTGCAGATGTCACGCTGTAATAGCGCTGGTCCAGCTCCTTCAATTTAGAAAGCCGCCCCACCGCAGCCGTCCCCGCCGTGACCAGCACCGCGCCCACCGCTGCGCAGACCAGGAACAGGAGTAATGCCACAGAAAGCGAGGCACCGGTATTCGAACGTAATTTTTTTGTCATTGCCCGCCTCCATTGAATTATGTTGAAATATGTTTCAACCTGCGCTGTACCGCGCCAAAAACTGTTTCGTCCGCTCTTCCTGCGGGTTGTCGATCACGGCATGGGGATCGCCTGCTTCCACAATCCTGCCGCCATCCATAAAAATCAGGTAATCCGCCACATCCCGTGCAAATGCCATCTCGTGCGTGACGATAATCATCGTGGTATGCGCCTCCGCGAGGGACCGGATGACCTTGAGCACTTCCCCGGTCAGTTCCGGATCCAGTGCGGACGTGGGTTCATCGAAGCAGAGGATATCCGGCTGCATCGCAAGCGCGCGCGCAATCGCCACACGCTGGCACTGCCCGCCGGAAAGCTGGTGCGGGTAATTCCCCATCCGGTCTGAAAGCCCCATCTGCTCCAGCAGCATCTGGCCCCGCTCCCGGATTTCCACTTCTTCCTGCCGCAGTGTCCCCTTCTCCTTTGCCGCAAGACGCGGCGCCAGGCAGACATTCTGGAGCGCCGTATACTGCGGGAACAGGTTGAACGACTGGAAGACCAGCCCGAAATGCAGCCGCTTCTGGCGGATCTCCGCATCAGAGAACTGCTTCCCTGCCGCTGCGTCAAACAGGACTTCCCCGCCCACCTTAATCTGGCCCCCATTCGGGCGTTCCAGGAAATTCAGGCAGCGGAGCAGCGTGGTCTTCCCGCTTCCGGAAGAACCAATGATCGAAACCGCCTGCCCCTTTTCCATCGAAAAACTGATATCCTCCAGCACCCTGGTGGCTCCAAAATGTTTTTCGATATTCAAAACTTCCAATAATGCCATAATGCGATAAACCCCGCGTATTATTTGAAATAATCCAGCTTCTTTTCGATCATATGGAAGAGCACCGTAAGCAGCCCGCTGAACACCAGGTAGAATACCCCGGTATAGAACAGCGGCCAGATGATCCCCGCGCTCTTGATGAATGCCTGCCCGCTCCAGATGATCTCATAAACCGCAATCACCCTTGCCAGGGACGTGTCCTTGACCAGCGTGATGATCTCATTCGAGATCGGCGGCACAATGCGCTTGATAACCTGCAGCAGAATGATCTGCCAAAACACCTGCCCGCGGGTCATGCCAAGGACATAGCCCGCCTCGTACTGCCCCTTGGGGATGGACTGGATGCCGCCCCGGAAAATCTCCGAAAAGTAGCAGGAATAATTCAGCGCAAATGCGACGAGCGCCGCCGCAAAACGCCCTTCATCACCGGATCCCCAGATATTGTTTCCAAGGATGATACCGGGCCCGTAATAAAAGATCAGCAACTGCAAAAGCAGCGGCGTCCCACGGATCACCCAAATCAAAAGGCGTATGGGGTAGCGGACCGCTGCCAGACGGCTCATCGAGCCGAAACTTATAAACAAGCCCAGGGGCAATGCAATGACCAGGGTCAGCACAAACAGCTTCAAGGTCATTCCAAAGCCCGCGAGCAAAGATAACGTAACTTCTGCAAACATTACTGCTCCACCAACGCGTCCTGGACGCCGTATTTTTCCGCGACTTCCTGCATGGAGCCATCTCCATAGAATTTTTTCAGTTCGTCATTGATATACGCAGCAAGGTCTGAACCCTTCCGGCATCCCACGCCATACTCTTCTTTCGTCAGTTCCACCGTATGGATCAGCTTGCTGTAGCTGGTGCCTTCCCCCACCATCGCGCCTGCCATCAAAAGGTCGATGATACTGGCATCAGACATCCCTGCGGATACTTCCATCAGTGTATCAGACTGCTGGGTCAGTGCGGTATAGTTGAAATCATTCTCCTTTGCCGCCGCTTCTCCGGCAGAACCCGCCTCCACTGCAAACGAAAGATCTTTCATGCTTGCTGCATCCGGATACTTGTCTGCTTTTTCCATCGGTATGACCACCACCTGCGCATTATTGCAGTACGCATTGGTGCATTCCATTGAGTTCTTCACCTCATCCGTCAGCGTCATGCCATTCCACACACAGTCAATGCTCTTGTTGTC
>CADBTO010000103.1 GCA_902797565.1 uncultured Lachnospiraceae bacterium | reverse complement strand
CAATATCCGCGTAATTCGTCTTTTCTGTTATCCGTCCCAGCTGCGCGCTGATCTCCCTTGCCGCGTAATAGATTCCCCGCTTGATGAGCGGGTAGCTCCTTCCATCCCGCAGCACCGGCCTGTAGCTGTTCTGGAACTCCAGGTCGATATGCAGCATGACCAGAAGATCCGTGCCAGACAGCTTCGGATTCTTCACCTTGAAATGAAAATCATAGGTAATCGCCTTCTCCGTCGCCGACTTCTGCTCCGTCCCCCTGTCCAGTACCTCCGGCGGCAAGTCCGAAACCGGCATCTCCCCACTGATCGTATCTCACGTGCCGTCTTATCCCCCAGCTCCTCCACCGAATACTTCAGCAAAGGTGCCAGGATCTCACGGTTCCTCCAGAACCCCCTCACCGCCTCATCATACTTCATCCCCAGCTGCTCCGCCGCCATCTGGTCCTGCCTGGTTTCCTCCCTCATCAGCATCCCCCTCCTGATTTCAAAGCCAATTCCACTGCCTGCAGAATCTTCTCCTAGTATTATACCGCACAGATATTTCATTTCAAGCCTGAAATTTCCAAGAAATGGTAGAAGCTTCCACATCAAAAAAAGAAAACGCAAACATCTCGCCTCACATCTTTCAATACTTGCGTATCATTCTTGACAAATGAGTTGATATATGGTAAACCAATCTATGTCTATAACTTGTATCCTCGCGCTCAAAGGAGTTTTCCTATTATGAAAGGCATCAAGATCAAAGAATTACAAGAATGTATCAAAAAAGAAAACGCTGAAATCCGCAGAATCCAGAACCTTGCAGACGCCAAAGACTATATCCGGCGGCATCCAACCCGGCAGACCCTGGGTGCGGACCTGGTCTGGCGCGGTGAGGAACTGATCAGCGCCGGACACTATGAAGACGGCATCGCCCTGCTCTTTGAAGCCGTGCGGATGCCCGAAGAACAACTGCTCAGCGCCGATACAACCACGCTGTTCCTGCGCCTTGCGGAATACTATCTGGAACGTGGACAGGGAAGCCTGAGCCTGCAAAAAGGCAGGCAATATCTGGAATGGGTCTGTACGAAAGGCCCTTCCAATTATGAATCCTCGATTGCACAAAGCGGCTTGACAGAGATCTGGAAGAAATACAAACACCTGGTTGAAGAAGAAGTCCCGCCGTCTTCAGAAAAAGGAATTACGAAAATTTCAAAATCCATTACAGAAATCCGTGCCCTTTCGGGCCAGGAACGGCTGAATGAACTTGGCCAGCACGTCTATGAAATGTCCCATTGCGGCAGCAACCTGTCCCTCCTTAACCGCTGGGAGCGGATCCTGTTTGACCTGACCACCCTGGCATGGGAACACGGTTCCAGCGGACTGGCCGGCTATTTCTGCGGATACAGCCGACGCTACCAACAAACAAAAAAAGCCTTGGAAACCGTAGGCATACCAGTATATCTGGATATTCTGGCAAAAGCAGAAAACGATTTTCCAGGCGGAATGCCCAAAAGCCAGGAAGCAATCGAAAACGCCGTCCTTAAATACGAACTGGAGTTCGAGGAAGCCGAACAGGAGTTTTTTGATCGGGACGGCGAAACGGAATGGGCGAAGCGGATGGAAACATGGACCGCGGAGAATATTGAACACTTCCGATAAGCGGTCGTAGCAGACGCAACCTGAAAAGCCCCCTCTCCCCTCATACACTTTTCTTCTATAAATTCATGTTCTGAATCAGATCATCTCTCGAAATTACAGATACATGTGTGAACCCGTTTGCCTCATCCGGATACTCGCTATCAAAGTGCATCCCGATTGACTCTGCCGTCCGGATCGAAGCCTCATTTGTATATTTGCAGTAAGCGTACAAAGCAGGATAATCCGTATTCTGAAACGCCCAGTTCCGAACTGCCCTGGCAGCTTCCCTGGCATAGCCCTTCCGCTGGCAGTCACCCCGGATATGGTAACCGATTTCCGGAAGCAGTTCCCCGTTAATGGTCTGCAGCGTCAGCCCGCAGTCACCGATCATTTCTCCTGAGTCTTTCAGACATACCGCCCACAGTCCGAACCCGTCTTCCTGATAACGCTTTATATTCCGCTCAATCCATCTCCTGACCCGATCCTCGTCAAAGGTGTATGGATAATGCTGCATGATATCAGGGTCGGCAAGAACCCGATACAATGCATCAAAATCCCCTGTAACCATTTCTCGCAGAAATAATCTTTCCGTTGTGAGAATCATCGCACATGCCCTCTTTCAATCTGCTCATGCAGTAACCTGGCTGCCTCCATCAACAGTATCCTATGCTATTCCATATCCATTTTCTCCCCATTCCCGTAAAAACGGTTCAGATATTCAGCCGCACACGCTTTTGCCTTGATTGGGTATTCAAACCCTTTTTTGCATGCCACAAAAGAGGCCAGTCTCGAAAACAACGTATGCGTTGCAAACAGGGCATTCCTGCAGCCCGTCTCATCATAATGTGCAAAGCAGTCCCTTAACTCTTCCTTAATGGTCGGATCAGCCCATCTTTCAAGAAACCTTCCGTCATGCCACACATCTGCCCCTGAAACCACAATCTGGTATTGCTCGATCATTTTCAGCAGGATGTTCTTAAGGTATGCGTCAATGCACATTTTAGCTGACCACAACTCACCGCGCTGCAGTTTCTTACAGGCCCATATATTATGAAAATAGAAATCATTGACAAGATTATGATATTCCTTTTCAGTCATTTCCGGGCCGATGACTGCAGGTGTTACATACTGTGCCGCCAGTTCTGAAAAACTGTCTGCGTCATATATAAAACTGTAGCCACGGTTCATGACCCATCCTGCCACACCCTCTCTTAATGCCTTCTCAAACTGTTCCGGAGAAAAAACGATCATATCCAAATCTTTGTCTTCATCGTAAATACTCCTTCTTTCCATCCCCCCGCCGAGTGTCGGTTCGATAAAAGAAATCCGGACCTCTCCCAGCAGTTCATGATATTCTCGTGACAACCACTTCTCCGGCTTTTTTGTCACGAGTATCAGATCAAGATCCGAATATTCATCCGCAGGTGTTTCCTTTCTTGTAGATGACCCGATTGCAATAATCGCCCGCAAATCATCATTCCGAACAGCATATTCATACAACTTTCCTTTTATTTCTGCATAACGGTCGATTCCCGTAATCGTTTCTCTCTCCATACTCATTTTCCATCACTCCGTATGAATACTTCCACTTGCGTCATCGTCGCCAACACAGTCTTTCGTCATAAAACTTGCAATTGTTCTCTTTATAGTGAACGAGCGGACACATGTCAAGATTTTTTGTTTGCGTCAGCCACAGTATATCTGGATCGCATCACACGCAAACTGCGCTGTCCCCTCTCCTCCTGCTCTGTCGATGTTTGCTGTGAAATCACCGCCGCTTCCATACATCCGGCCAAGGCCGCTGAGGATATCGTTCGTACAGGTATACATTTTCTCAGAAATGAAATCCTGCAATTTCTTCACCAGCACCTGTGCCTCAGTACTCCCCGGTTCGCTCTTCCTTATCTCTCCGAACTCACGGAAAATATCCAGCATTTGCCTATGGATATCCGTTCTGTCTGCTCTTGTCCAGTCCTTACTTTTCTGTTCATATTCCTTGTATGCGTCCGTAGTTCCCCAGACTGCCCTGGCCTGTCTTGTGTACTCATCCATCTTCCTGGTGTCAAATGCCGCAAATCTTTCTCTCGACAATTCCTGTTTAATTTTTTTCACCAATTCCAAATCTGCTGGAAGCCAATCTACATCATCAATCGTTTCAAATGTCAACCATTTTGCTTCTTGTGCTTCCTTCAATACCAGATTCCCACACTTTATCGTACACCAAAAACAATCCATGCATAAATGAAATGTTGGATAATCAAAGCAGACAGACCCCACTAGCTCTCCCACTTCAATTTCAGTATCTAATTCTTCACGTATTTCTCTTTTCAATGCCTCCTCCGGCGTTTCACCTTTTTCAATTTTTCCTCCAGGGAATTCCCATTTTCCCTGAAACTCGCCGTATCCTCTAGCAGTCGCAAAAATCCTATTTTGATCGTGTATTACGGCTGCAACCACCTTACACTCTTTCATTAAAGAAATCCCCCATTCACGGATTCAGGTTTAAGGATACCACGGATTCTTGCTTGGGTCATCTTTTTTGTTGGAATTTTTCAAAAAAACTTTCCACTCTCAAGTCTTCAAGATACCGGAATAAACCAACCGGCTTTCTGCTGCGCAAAACTGTAATCGTCATCTCCTCGTAGGGGATGGCGTTCACTGTTCCACCAT
>CADBTO010000102.1 GCA_902797565.1 uncultured Lachnospiraceae bacterium | reverse complement strand
TTATAAAAATATAAAAGGGGAAATGACTTAGAAAACTTAGGGGGTGGTGTTTTCTTAAGTCTTGCTTATTATAGTATCTCACGCAGCACATTTCAATGGTCAAACTGACAAACTATACAAAAAAACAAATAGAAAATTATGCAGTTATACTAATGGATTATCACGGGCGTGCTGGGTTATACTTATTGATAATTGTGTACAGACATAGGAAATAAAGGAGTTTAAGAATATTATGCGCGATCAATTTGAGATGCTTTTGGGGAACCTGGACAGCGGTGAGGATGTACGGACGGCATTGTCGCAGCTGCGGCAGATCCTGCGTGATTCCGAAGGGGATGAGAAGGAAGCGTTCCTGGAAAAGCTGAAGCTGGAAAAGGAGCGGCTGCAGAAGGTGCTCGACGATCCGGATCCCAAGGCAAGGAAGAACGCATCGCTTCTGATTGGAGCGATCCCATGGGAAGGGGAAGAAGCGAAGGAGTTCCTGGAAGCGCTCGTTGCTTTATATGAGAAGGAAGATGTGCTTCTGGTACGCCCTTCGATCGTTGCCGGCATAGAAGGCATCCTGATGGGAGAGGGGCTGCCCGGGGACTGGGATGATGAGAAAGTTGGTTCGGTCATTTCCAAACGGCTCAGCCAGATTGACACGCAGGCAATGGCTGTGGAAGAAAAGAAGCATATCCTGGAGGAGCGGGAGGTGCTTGACCGGATCTACCACTATTTATTCGATGCGGTCCGCAGCGGCAGGCTTCCAATGCAAAGCCACGAGAGCCTGGCAAAGCGTCCGTGCATCCTCCTGGCAAAGGGCGGCCCGCTGTCCCTGCTGATCGCGCGTACGAAGGAAGACCAGGAAGTCCGGCAGTTATCGTTTGGGCTGCAGCTGAAGAAACCGAACAAAAAATTATTGCATAGCCTGCGGTTTTATGATGAAAAAGCATATGAGATCCGTTCGGAGATCCCGATCACGAGTGAGCAGGTGGGGACAGCGCTGTGGGAATCCAATCTGTCCACCTATCTGGATATCGTCTATGAAGAAGACGCGGATCTGGGCTTCCGCCTGATCCTGCATGAGAATCTGGACGAGCGGAAACGTGCAGGCCTGGTGCGGCAGTATACCCAGGAGATCGCGCGCGCTTTCTCCGGCAGGATGCATGCCCGCAAGGATGCGCCGGAGGTGATTTTGCATCTGTTCCATTTGAAGAGCGGCAGGTATCTTTGCCTGTGTTCTTTCCCGGATGCGGAGGGAGACCGTTTCCCGTATATCCGGAAGGATGTCCCGCCGATGCCGTCTGCGATTTCTCCAAAGAAGGCAGCGCTTTTCTGTGAAGCGCTTCGGGAGCATTTTCGCAGGGATGTGCATGTGCTGGATCCGTTCTGCGGGAATGGGACACTGCTGATTGAACGTGGCCGCACGCGTTCGTACCGCAGTGCCTTTGGTGTGGAGACTTCTTCCGAGGCGATCGAGATCGGAAGGGCAGCATCGGAAAAGGCGAAGATGTCCATCAATTTCTATCATCGGGATTTCTTCCATTTTGACCTGGAACGCCCGATCGAGGAGCTGGTTACGGAGTTCCCGAACCTCTACGGGCGGACTCCGGAGGAAAAAGCGGAATTTGCGCAGCAGTTTTTCAGCAGTGTGAAAAAGTGCACGAAGCCGCAGGCACGGTTGTTCATCCTCTCGAATGAGGGAAACCTGTTCAAGGGCTTCGCGCGCAGGAGCAGTGAATTTAATTATCTGAAAGAAGTCTGGCTGGAAGAGAAGCGGAGCATTTCGATCATGCGCTTTCAGTAAGTGCATCAAGGAGTTCGTAATATGTCGGAAGTTCATGCGTTTTACAAGCAGGACGGTTATTTGAATAAGAGGCAGCTTTTGCGGATCTTTTCGCTCTTCTGCCGCACCAACCATGTCTATGGCTGTTTTTTTGACAGAGACGGGGAAGAGAAGGCGCAGATGTTTGACGACCGCCAGATTCGGGACTGCTTTGAAGCAGCGCTGCCGGAACAGGAAAAGGCGCGGCTTCTGTCCTCCTTCCGTGATTTCGATACGGAGAATGTGGTGGAAGCCGAGGTGGATCCTCCGTTTCTGATCCGTGGGGTGGCACTCCGCAGTGAGGATGAACGGCTGCAGGGGATTTTCCTGCTCTATGCTGTGGATGGCCCGCTCGTGCAGCGTCCGCTGCCTGTGGGGATGCGCATGACGGACCAGATGTCCTTTGAGATCTCGACGGAGTTCCTGGACCAGATTGCGATGGATTATTTTCGGGAAAAATCCCGTTCCCAGGAGCTTTCCGGGCAGCTGGAAGAGAAAGATGAAGCGGAAGGGAAACTCCGCAGTCTTGCGAAGCAAAGCAGTCTGCTGGCAGACTTCCTGCGCTTTCTTGATTCAGAGGATGATTTCGGGGGAGTGGCAGGCCAGATTCTTTCGGCAACGGGGGAGTTCCTTGGAGTGGACAGTGTGTTCCTGCTGGGATCGCTGCGCGGCAAACGACGCAGCACGCTGGCGGAAAACGCGCTCATTGCGCCCCTTTATGAGTGGAACGGCCTGGATGGCGAGCCGATCTCTGCCACGTTTGGGAAACGGACCAAAGAGGAAATCCCGTTCTTTAACGGAAGGAGCTACACGTTTTCTTCTGATTCCATTATGCCGGAACAATTCCGGAAGTTCTTTAAGGAACTATCGATTGACGCGGGAATCTTTCTGCCGATCTATGTGCATGACGAAATCAGCATGTACCTGGGCTTCATCCAGCGGAATGAGGAAAAACGCTGGTCTGTGGAAGAGATCCGTTTTGCGGGTGCGGTGCGGCGGGTGGTGCAGTCTGTCCTGTCCCGGCGCACGACCAGGAATTCCCTTGCCAGCACCTATTCCGCGCTGGATGCGTGTCTGGAAGGGACGATCTGCGGGATTTTCGTGTTTGATCCCGTGATGAAGAAGGGGCTGTTTGAAAACAACCGGTTCACGGAGAGTTTTGTGGATCCGGCGGACCGTGCGTTTTTTGAACGGTCGGTGATGGCGGAGGATTCAGACCGGCAGGGCACGCAGAAAGAATTTTTCGCGGACAATGCCGGGAAATGGTTTGCCTATACGCTTTCGGAGATCTGCTGGGTGGATGACGGGCCGGC
>CADBTO010000101.1 GCA_902797565.1 uncultured Lachnospiraceae bacterium | reverse complement strand
TTCTGATAGGATACAAGGAAGGAACCGCTCGGGAGCGAGCTTTCCAGATCCAGCTGGACAACCGGCTGCATCATCGTACTCCCGCCCATCTTCTTTTCCAGATTCTGGACATGGACTGCCTTCACCGCCACGGCTGCTCCGGAAGAACTTCCCGAATTTCCATTGTCGCTGCCGCTTTGCGAATCCGCGCCTGCTCCATTCGTATCCGCGCCATATCCATGATGGTCAATATCCTCTGACTGGACAATGCTGAACGATTCTGCCGAAGGCACTTTGGACGAATCCAAACGCCTGTTGAAATGCAGGAAGACTTTCGTCCGGTCTTTGTTTACGAGCGCGGTATACAGTTCAAAACGATCCTGCCCGGATTCGTATTCACTTTCATCGCCATGCCCAACCCGTGGTTCAATCGCGCCCGAAAGATCACTGCGCGTCGGCTCCTTGGACTGTTCGCTGTCTGTCTTCAGAACCGAGAACACGCTGCATCCCTGCATCAGGTTCCAGGATTCCACCCGGAACGTGTAATGGTGCTCATTTGTATCTGAAATCTTGACATATCCAATATCCTCTGTCCAACTGTCATACAGACCGCCGGTCCAGATTGCGGTCGGAGCGCCGGCCTTTACGCCTGCGCTGTCCATTGCGCCGATGCTCCCTGCATGCCCATGCATGACGGATTCGGCATCTGCGTTTTCCTTCGAAGCAGTCAGGATATTATACACCTCTGCCGGATGCTCCGCACTTGCCACATTCTCTTTCAGCTTGTATAATACGTCCACGGTTCCTTCCGCGCTTCCCTTCTGTACCTTAGGATAGCCTTCCGCAAACCGGTCCTCTGTATTGTACTTATAATCCGTGGACGCCGGTGTTTCTGTTTCGCTGCTGCCGCTGCTGCTGCCGCTGTCCCCGCTGGAACTGCTGCTTCCACCGCTGCTTCCGCTGCTGCCGCTATCCCCGCTTCCGCTGGAACTGCCGCTGCCGCCGCTGCCGGAACTGCTTCCGCTATCGCTGCTTCCACTGCTGGAACTGCTGCCGCTTCCGCCGCTGGTACTGCTGCCCGGAATCGACCCGCCGCCGGAATACCCGCTGGATCCGCCGCCGGAATAACTCGGCACACTGGAGCTGGCAGGTGCTGGTGTGGAAGATGCGCCGGACGTGCCGGAACTGCTGGAACCGTCCGTCTTTCCGGTGTCAGACGTATCTTTTCCAGCCTCACCGGACTGGCCTTCCGCCGCCGTTTCCGGAGCTTTGCCCGTTTCATTGTATTCCAGGATTGCCTTGACGTCAAGATCTGTTGTGTCCTCGATCTTCTTCTGGAGTTCCTCGTCCGCCGCTACTTCTTCGAGCGCGATTTTCGGAATCTCCTGGACTTCCAGCTTGTCCACTTCATACCGCGTGACATCCCCGCCGATGCGCTGCACCTCAAATTCCTGGCCGCCGGTTACCGTCACGGTTTTCGTTTCTTTGGTCTGCGGATCCGTCACCGTATAATCAATCTGCCCTTCCAGCAGGATCAGGCGCGAGGTTGTCTGCGATACCACTTCCACCACGCCGCTTGTCCCCCGGACACCGGACACCATCGAAGAAGTCCGCACATTCATCTTTTCCCCGGATGCCAGCGGCTTCTTCACGTTAAAGAACAGCTGCCCTTTTTTCACAGAAAGTTCCAGCTGCGAACCCTTCTGGTTCAGCGCCACATCCGCTTTCTCCCCGACTTTCACCGCCTTGCTGCTGTCAAGGCTGACGAACGCATTACTGCTCCCGCCGGTCGTAATCCGGTTGCCGTTATAAAGACGCATTCCATTCGACTTGGAAAGCACCGTGCCGTTGATGTTTTTTAATGTCACGGTTCCCGTCGTCTTTTCCAGACGCATCGTCGTTGCGCGCGCCGTGGCCGCGGAAACCGGCATTGCCCCGGAAAACAGCAGCGTACAAACCATCGCTGCCGCCGGAAAGACCGCCGCCGCCCGGCGTATCTTCTTTCGTATCATACCTGTACCTCCGTATTATGAAATTTATATACCTGCCATCCAACGCAAACAGAGCCTGTCCTACAATTTCGTCCGGACAACCTGGTCTGCCAGAATATCCCCGATATACAGGTATCCGTTTTTGATACAGAGCGCGCGCGGCCCTGCTGGCAGAATCCCATCCTGCAGGCTGTATCCCGCAAGCTTCGTCGTCACACTCCCGTTCTTCAGCACCTTCACCGCTGCGTTCCCGGTATCCGCAATATAGAGTTTCCCACTCTGATAGCAGACACCCTGGGGATTGGACAGCCTCGCGCTGGTTCCTTTCGCATCCTTATCCCCTTCCACGCCCTTTTTGCTTCCGGCAACGGTTGTTACCTTGCCGTTTTTGATCTTGCAAACCCTGTGGTTTCCGGAATCTGCCACATACAGAACGCCGCCGCTGTAAAACAGCCCCGTGGGCTCGTTAAACTTCGCCTTCTTCACCGTTCCATCGCTGCAGCCTTTCGAGCTGCCCGCAAAGGTCTTGACATTTCCATTCTTGTCCATCACACGGATCCGATGGTTGCCTGTATCCGCGATATACAAAACCCCGTTTTTCCCCGCCGCAATCCCGGTCGGACGTGAGAACGTCGCTTTTGTACCTTTCTTGTCTGCCTTTCCCTTTTTTCCTGAACCCGCAAGGGTCTTCACCTTGCCGCCCTTCAGGAAACGGATCCTGTTGTTTTCCGTATCCGAAATCGCCAGCCCTTTCTGGTATACCTCAAGATCCCAGGGCGAAGAGAACTTTACCTCTGCAGCTTTCCCGTCTTTGAACCCGCTCTCCCCGGATACACCTGCCGCAAGATCCGTGCCCGTGCCCGTCATAACGCGCACCGTACACGTTTCCGTATCAAGTACATACAGTTTCCCATCTGCCCCTTTGCAAAGAGCCGAAGGCGTCAACGCGGACAATACGCTCTCCGCTGTACTCTCAGCCGCCTCCGCCTGCACAGCCTGCACAACAGCAGATCCCTGCCCGAAAAACCCAGGCCCGCCGCCCGCCGCCAACGCCACTGCCAGCACGGCTCCCGCCAGGCCTTTCCAGGCTCTTTTGTTTTCTCTTCGTTTTTCTCGCTGCACCATTTTTCTTCTCCTTTCGAAACTCCTTTCGCAAACTTCCAGTATCCATTGCCCGTAAATTCGCATATTGTTCCATTCTAGCACCAAATAAAAAAAAACGCAAGTAGAAATTGTTATTTTTCCACAATTTCCGCTTGCAAAAATGGTCATGTATGCGCTTTTTATACAACTCAGCCGATGATCCGTTCCACGCGCAGGACTTCAAACCCTGCCGCCTTCCCTTTCAGCTTGATCGTATCCCCCAGCGACGTGCACTCGATGCGCCCTTCCAGCGCATCCGCCACGACGCGGCTGATATAGACCTGTCCGCCCGGCGCGTTTGCTTCCAGCCTTGCAGCCGTGTTGACCGTATCCCCGATCGCCGTATAATCCATCCGGTTCGGTGCCCCGATATTTCCGACGACCGCCGGCCCGTAATTGACCCCGACCCCGAAATCCACGGTTCTGCCAAACTTCTCCAGAAGTTCTTTCTTCAGTTCCCTGGCGCCTTCCACCATATCGAAGGCCGCTTTGACCGCGTGATAAATTGCATCATCCTGGGGCAATGGCGCACCCCAGAATGCCATGGTACAGTCTCCCACGAACTTGTCCAGCGTTCCGGAATTCCGGAAAATACAGTCCGTTGTCAACGTCAGATAGCGGTTCAGGATTTCCACGACTTCCTCCGGCGAAAGCAGTTCGGACATCGTCGTAAATCCACGGATATCCACGAAAAGCACCGCAATGTCCGTCAGCTTCCCGCCCAGTACGTCCTCCCCGGAACCATCCTGCAAAAGCTCGGACACGATCTCCGGTGCCACATAACGCTCGAACGTTGCCGTTACACGCCTCCGTTCGATTGCCGCACGCGCATAGTTGCTCGCCACATGCCCGATAAACAGGATCGTCACGGCAAGCGGCAGATACAGCGGGCTCCAGATCTGCCCCCGGCTGCTGGAAACCATGCAGAACGCCAGAAACAGCGCCACCACTGCCAGCCAGCCAATCACTGCCTTCCAGATGCCCCGGTCATAGAAAAACAGACTCAGCAATACGCTCGCCAGAAAGACCAGGACCGCCTGGGGCAGCCGCCCCATCTCCCGTTCCGTCTCCCCGTGGATCAGTGCGTCTGCCATATTTGCCTGGTACTCCACGCCATACATCTTTGTCGCATGGTCCATCGACGTTGTAAAATCGTCCTGCATCCCCGCCGCATATGGCCCGATCATCACGATCTTCCCGGCATACGCTTCCGGCGAAATATTGCCATTCAGAAGATCCGCCACGCCATAACCATCGCTGTATGCCCCCGGTTTTCCACGGAACGGCACATAATACCTGCCTTCCACATCCGTCCAGGGCTTCGTATCCGCGTTTATCCCTTTCTGCTGGCAGTACAGTTCATAAATGATACGGTTGAACGATGGGATTACGCTTCCATCCGGAAGCGTCAATTCCCAGCTGCCGTGACGCAGGATCCCGTCCCGGTCAAAGCTGGAATTGATATGCCCCTGGTAGGTGCTGGCTTTGAGTTCCTCATACGGCTCATCAAATGCAAGCACCGCATCCTCTTCCATATAAAATTCGCCGTCTTCCCCTTCTGCCAGTTCCGAGCCAAACGTCCCCGCACAGGCCGTCACAACCGGACAGCTGTTTTTGCACGCATCAGCCAGATACGCATCCCCATCCGGATCATCGGATGCCCCCACATAAAGGACATCCAGCGCAATAACCGCCGGCGCGTTCTGCGGATCCGCATTCAGCATACTGATAACATCGCCCATCAGCGCCCTGCCCCAAGAAGCGAAGGGGCCCAGTTCATCAAGGCTCTCCTGATCCATATTGATCAGGACAATGTCTCCATCGAGCACCTTTTCCCGCTGGTACATCCGGTCTGCGAGCGAGCTGTCCAGCGAAAAAAACCATTCAAAATAACAGCCCAGCGAAGCCACGATGCCAAAGACCAGGCTGATCGCCAGAATGACCGCCATGCTCTTTTTGCTTTTCTTCTGTTTCGTCATTCGTGCTCCTCCAATCCATCCCGTATCCAGCACTGGCTCTCTTCAAACATCGCAAGGATCTGCGGATCCACTTCTCCGGAATCCGCCATCTTATGCAAAATCCCCAGTGCCTGGTCTGCCGGTTTCGGTTCCTTGTACGGACGGTCTTTGGACGTCAGAGCTTCAAAAACATCCAAAATCGTCAGCAGCCGCACTTCTTTGGGGATGCACTTTGCTGTCAGCCCTTGCGGATACCCTTTCCCGTTCAATAACTCATGGTGCATGGAGGCCCATGTCAGCACGTTCCGATACTGCCCGAAAAAATTCATTTCTTCCAGCATCCGGCGGGTCATAACCACATGTCGCTGCATTTCCTTTCGCTCCCCATCCGTCAATGTCCCGGACCGGATGAGCAGCTGTTCCCGTTCTTCCTCCGTAATCCATGAACGGGTACTGCCATCTTCTTCGCTATATGTCCGCCCCGCCAGTTCCTCCACCTGTTCCCGCAGTTCATCCGGCAGGAACCCCGCCGGATTCACCTTTTCCACCAGCGCCTTCGCTTCCTCAACTTCCCGGACACGGCGGCTGCTTTCCTCCGGCTGCATCCTTCCTTCATAGCCATCCAGCTTTGCCAGAAGCGAAATCCTGCCCAGCCGCGCCATCAGCGGCGCATAGTTCCTGCCCAGCCGGTCTGCCTTGTCCATCACGGAACGCTTGATTACGAGTTTTCCAATATCATGCAGCCAGATGCTCATCAGGAACACCCGTTCCTGTTCCTCATCAAACTGCCATGGTCCGCCCCGCTCATTCAGCCAGTGGATAAAGTTTGCCGCGTAATGCGCCATATTCCTGGAATGGTTGACATTATATGGTGTCCGTGCATCAATCGCCGCAGAAAAGACCCGGACGAACGCGTCCAGCATACTCCGGATCTGTTCGGAATAATTCATATTCACCAGGCAGATTGCCGCCTGGGAACCCAGGGACCGAAGGATCCGTTCATATTCTGCTTTGAACGGGATGACCTGTCCCGCATCGTCCAGCGCGTTGATCAGCTGCATAACGCCAATGACATTTTCGCGGTCATCCAGCATCGGCACCACCATCATCGAGGTGGTCTTGTAGCCTGTCATCGCGTCATAACGCCGCGGTCCGGAAAAATCGTAGGTATCACTCTCATACACATCCGGAATATTGATCAGCTCGCGATAAAGCACCGCACAGGCACAGACATTATGCGGAGACAGCGGTACCGGCGGAAGATCCACCGGATCCCCCTTCCTGCCCTTGTGGATGCCCAGCGTTTTTGTCACCATAATCCGAAATTTGAGACAGTCCTCTTCATGCAGATATAGTGTGCCACCATCACAATGCGTTAGGTCAATCGCCGCCATCAGGATCTCATCGAGCAGCATCTGGCGATCCCGTTCCTTGGAAAACGCGGTTCCAATCTCCAGAATCCGTTCCAGGATATGATTGTTCTCTTTCATCCTTTCTGTATCCTCTCTGAACTGCTGGCAGGCACTATGGCATTCACAGCTGCAGCCACTCGCTCCAGTCCCCGTAATACCGCTTTCCATTGTAGGCACGGTATGCACGCACCTTGAACTGATATCGCTTCCCGGCTGAAAGCCCGGAAATATCATTTTCCGCATTATAAATCGTCACAAAGGCACGGGATGCTTTGGCATTGCCCACCGGCATATACTTGATCTGGTAGCCTGTGGCATACATCGTCTGCTTCCATGACATCTCCGCAGAAGTATTGTCTTTTCTGGTCAATCGGATATTCTCCGGCACAGAAGGCGTCTTATTGAATGCTGTCAGCTGAACTCTCCCACTTACCTTTTCCGGCCCAAAATACATCCCCACAAAATAGGTCTTGCCCGCCTTCAGCGGATATTCCATCTCCGTATAATACAGCTTCTTTGAATAATCATAATCGGACGTTGTCTCCAGCAACCGCTTCCCGCCCGGCGTAAACAGCACCGTATAGAAATATGCGCCCTGCTTCTTCCCCTGGAACGAAAAGCCATACAGCGTATCCCTGGCAGGCGTAAAGCGATAGAACTTCCGCCGGCCGGCATTGACCCAGGCACTGACCTTTCCCGCTTCAGAAATATCCGGTACATCCTTGTATTTATCACAGATTTTTACAACCGGAATGCTGATTTTCGCTGTTTTCCCACGGAATCGGAAAACCGCTGTCCGCCTGTCTTTTTTCACCTGCATAGACACCCTGACCGGATACCCGTCTTTGATATTCCCGGATGATGAATAATTCCACTTTGCCGTCTTTCCGTTCTTGTAATAGATCGTGATCTGCGTCTTTTTTAAGTCGAATTTGCTGTCCATCCCCTTCAGGAATTCCGTCTGCGCCGGCTTATGGGTAATTGCAATCCGCTTCACCGGCTGAAGCTTTGCCACCTTAAACGTGTATTCGGACACCAGGAAATTGCGCATACGAAGTACCACACGGTATGGCTTCCCTGCCGTCATCCGGACTGCGCTTTCCGTCTTGTACTTCCCATCCCGGTAGCTGTCTGATACACTCGACCCGTCATAGTCGATCAATGAAATCCGCTTGCCCGTTCCATCGTAAATCATGACCACCATTTCATCCTCTGGTGACAGACCCGTAAACAGGTATTTCCCAGTTTCCTTCGGCTTAAACGTATATCCCATCCTGCTGTAATAATCTGCTGCAGTTCCCTGCACTTCTTTCCCATCCGAAAGCTTTGCGATACTGTCCGGAATTTCTGCTTCAACGACGATTTCCGAAGCCTTGGTATAATCCTCCGTTTTCCCCTCCGCCAAAAGGATATAGGCCTTCCCCTTCGTCAGACGAACCTGGACGCGGTAAAGAACGTCCGAATCCGCCCTCTGGATCCACCTCCCGCTCCCGCCCTTTCCCAGTACTTCTCCATCTTCGTCAAGCACCTTGACAGAAAGGCTGTACTGTTGTGCAGTCAGAAAAAAGATATAGTCTCCCGTTTTCTCCGGAACAAACACCGCACCCTGTTTTCCATCCTTGTTCCCTGCCGCGTACTTGCATACCTTCCCGGCTTCCAGCCGTTCCATCTTCCGTGCACGGATCTTGATCTTGCAGACCCGCTGGCAGGACACGCCGATTCGGTATTTCCCGGCAGCAAGCCAATGGTACATGCTTGTGACAGAAACATCCTGCCTGTCCTCCCTTGCGGGATAGGACGCCCCTTCGATATCAAACACATTGCCCTGTTCATCCGCAAGCACGATACTGATCTCTCCCGCTGTACCGGAAGCCGTAACGATATATCCCCCATCCTCCGGCGCAGCAAAGTCCAGATAAGTGGTACTGCCCGGCGCTGTGAAGTACACGGTCTGCTTCGTGTCCAATTCCAGATCGGTATCCTGCTTCGTCTGCGATTCCGTATCGCTGCCATATATCTGCAATACAGGCATCCATCCAAAGAGAACCATTGCCGCAAACACCATGGCAAACAAGGTGCCCACGCATAGAATTTGTTTTCGCTGCTTCTTCATATCGATTCCTTCCTTTCATGTTTCAAGCATCAGAGTGCCTCCGGTTTTCGGCTCCGATGGCAGGTAAAATACAGGATCTGGTTCTGCTGCGCTTTTTTCCCGATCAGTTCCAGCGCATTCTCCAGTTTCCTTTCATCGAAATCCGGGAACGGATCATCCAGGATGATGACCGGGCGTTCTTTCTTGTACAGCACGTCGATCAGTGCAAGCCGCGCACAGAAATAGGCCAGTTCCACAAAGCCCCGGCTCAGATACTCGCTGCTCCG
>CADBTO010000100.1 GCA_902797565.1 uncultured Lachnospiraceae bacterium | reverse complement strand
TTTTTCACGTTTTCGTCATAGGAAGCCTTCTGGTAAGCCTTGACATAATCCACAACAAGCGCTTCATCATAGCTGGTATTCTCGTCCGGATACCCGACCCATTCCCCGCCGACCGCAAGGTTCAGGATCATATAGAAATTGTGGTCAAAAGGTGCTGGGAAGGTCAGTTCCCCGCCATTCTCCGTTGCAGAGAACCAGTCTGTTGCTGTGTGGAAGAGATGCCCGTCCACATACCACTTGATTTCTCCAGGATTCCACTCTACAGTGAAAGTATGATACTCATCCGCATAGCTGTGCCCGTCTGTAAGTTTGTAGGTACCCTGGTTCTGCTCGTGCGGTGAACCATAATGGATGGTTCCGTGGCTTTCGGAAGTATTATTCCCCAGGACTTCCATGATGTCAATCTCGCCGCAGCGCGGCCACTGGCCGTAATCACCTTCATCTGTTGCCATCAGCCAGAATGCAGGCAGATAGCCCATGCCCTTCGGCACCTTCAGGCGCGCTTCAAACATTCCATAGGTATAATCATGCTTGTTCTGGGTTGTCACCCTGCCGGACGTATAATGTGCATTGCCATCTGCGTCAACAGTTTTCTGAGGCATGATGACCAGTTTCCCATCCTGCAGTTTGATGTTTGTTTCGGAATCCACATATTCCTGCCATTCCTGGTTGACCCAGCCCGGCTCATGCAGTTCCACATTCCAGTCATTGCGGTTCAATGCGGTACCGTCAAAGTTGTCTTCCCATTTGAGGTCATATCCTTCATACGAAAGGTCAGTTCCCATTTCAGCAACCGGAACGTCCAGCGCAATCTTGGAAATATCGCCGCCGAAAGTCTGGGTGGCCTGTTTTTCGTCATCAGTTGTCGTCGTTTTCTCAGCAGAAACCACGGCTTTTACCTCCGTCTTCAACTTCTTTCCATCTTTTCCTTTTGCTTTGCTGGTGATCGTAATGACTGCGGTTCCTTTTTTCTTCCCGGTGATGATAATATTCTTGCCCTTTACCTTGACCGTGGCAATGGATTTCTTGCTGCTTTTTGCAGTGAAGCCAGCGTTCGCCTTGCCATTGGTCTTGACTGTGATCTTAACCTTCGCAGTCTTTCCCGCTTTGACAGACACTTTCTTTTTTGCTGCCTTGACGGATTTCACATAGTTCTTTGATGCCGCCTGTGCAGGTGCTGCTGCAGCCGGAATCATTGTGCACGCCGTGCATGCGGAAAGCGCCAGTGTGAGAAGTTTTCTGGAAATATCCTTTCGTAACATGTTTTGCAATCTCCTTTTTTCATATGTTCCAGCGTTTGTCCGTTCACGAAAACCGTTTTCGCCGGGATCGTTTGCTGGATCGTTTTACGATTTGTTGAACATAGCATAGGGCATCAGGGAAAGAAAAGATACAAAATGTGTATAAAAAATATCAGATTTTTGTGGCACTCTGTGTTATTAGGCTTTTGCATTTCCGTTTGAGGAAAAATAACCATACTCCAGCAAAGGAAGGTTGCTCTTTCATATCCTCGATTTCTTGGATTTTATGTTCCAGGAAGCTGGGGGTGAGGGTTCTTTTTTTACGGATTGTTTTACAAAGTGCTTGTCATTTAGTTTCAAAAGATCAATGTCGCGTGCCAATGATTCTGAAGTTGTCTCGATTTTACCATCCGGACTATAGGATAGTTGTGCCATCTGTGCCTCGTTGAACGGGGAGTTTTCCAGAAGATGGTCTCCTTTTGCAGCATCGCAGCAGAGATCAGACTTTTTGTCGGAGTCAGAGCGGGAATCGGGGTTTTGATTTCGGCCGCCATCACAGACAGCGAGCATGTTTTGGTAGTCCAGTGCCTTTTCTTTATCATATGTGAGTGGGATCAGATGTTCGATTGTGGTATGGTGGTCATTTTTGATGCGTTTCATACAGTAGGCACATAAATAATGTTGTTCTTCCAGCAGATATTCCCGGATGGTTGGCTTATATCCCCTTGTCGTTCTAATGTAAAGCGGATGTCTTGCTGCAGAACCCCTTTCGCGGGGACATCTTTGGTGGATGAAAATAGTCCAGACAGTAATAAGGAGATTCCGGACAGGATGGAGGTTTTTCCGGCGCCGTTATCGCCGATTAGAAGGTTAATGCCGGGTTGGAATGTAAGTTCAATTTGCTCTATTTTTCGAAAATTCTGTATGAATATATTTTTTAAGTACATTTTTTCCCTTTCAAAAAATTGCTTTGCACCATAATGGATAACGATACGATCATTGTATGGAAAAAATGTGGCAATGTCAAGCTTTGTTCGCTATACACAGTCTCCAAAGAAAAAGCAGATAAAACTGGAAAAACAAAACGCTTTGATGTAGAATAGCTACGTTCCAAATAAGGATTGTGTATATATAAATCGGACACATCGATAATTCGAATCGCTCGGAAGGAGGTTATCAGAGTATGAAGAAAAATTATGGATTTTCGTTTGCCGGGAAAACCGCAGGCTTTCTATTGGTGCTGGCACTTGTGCTGGCACTTTGCCCTGTGGGTCAGATGGCAGAAGCGAAGAACAAGGTGTATGCCTATACCACTACGCTCACACAGATTGCGGCTGTACGTGAGAAGGATGGTGAGTTCATCATCCGGATGCGAAAGAACGGAAAAATCGGGAAGACATCGAACAAGAACAAGTACGGGCTGTATTTTGACGGCAAGGAAGTGGATAAGGATCGGCTTGTCCTGAAAATGTCAAAGAATATGAAGTACATCGAGACAGATGTGGTGGCGGCCCACAAGGACGAATATTCTCTGGAAAAATTAAAGAAGGATATCGCTTCTGCGAAGAAGGACCAGTGGGAAGCGGGTGTTTCGCTGGTTATGAAAAGCGGGAAGTTGGTGAAAGTGGTTGTGACATACTCATAGGGAAGACAAAAAACAAGCAGGGGGATGTACCGTTTTGGTACGCCCCCCTTTTTCATGGTGGTGCGCCTGGCGGCGCAGTGAAAAATCCCGGCAAAGCCGGGGATACCCCGCGCAGCGAGTAGATGGCTTCGCACCCCCGTATACCCGATTTTGAGCAACCGGATTGTAAGGAAATTATTCTACCGTCACAGATTTCGCCAAATTCCGCGGCTGGTCCGGGTTGATGCCCCTGCCGATCGACGCGTAGTACGCGATCAGCTGGCAGATGACCACGGACGGGAAGACAGCCAGCTCGTCACGGACATCCGGGATGGAAAGATGGATGTCGCAGATCGACTTGTCTGAGATCTTCCGGTCTTTGCTGATCAGGATGACATACGCGCCGCGCGCTTTGACTTCACGGATATTCGAGATGACCTTGCTGTATACGCCGGATTGCGTGGCAACGGCAATGACCGGTACGCCTTCGCTGACCAGTGCGATCGTACCGTGTTTGAGTTCTCCTGCGGCATATGCCTCTGCATGAATATACGAGATCTCCTTAAGTTTAAGCGCGCCTTCCATAGAAAGTGTATAATCCAGCCCGCGCCCGATATAGAACGCGTGCTCCGCGTTGATCATCCGTTTTGTGAGCGCAGATGCACGGGATTCGAGCGAGAGCGTCTTCTCGATCAGGTCCGGGACGCAGCGCAGGCCATCCAGAAATTCTTTCACGGCGTCCTCACTGGTTTTGCCCAGCACCAGTCCGAGTTTTGCGGCAAGCAGGTACATCGACGCCACCTGTACCGAATAGGCTTTCGTGCTTGCAACAGCGATCTCCGGGCCGGCGTGGGTGTAGAAGACATAATGGGATTCCCGCGCAATCGTGGAACCTTTGACATTTACGACGGCGAGGGTCTTTTCCGTGTGTTTCTTTGCCAGCCACAGCGCTTCGAGGGTGTCGATTGTTTCGCCGGACTGGGAAACTGCAATGACCAGCGTGTGTTCCGAGATGACGGGCCGCTCGTAACGGAATTCCGATGCAACCACGACGTTTACGCCGATGCCGAATTTGTTCTGCATCAGAGTCTTGCCCACCATCCCTGCATACATTGCTGTACCGCAGGCAATAATCGTAATATCCGAGACATCGGAGAATAAGGAATCCGGAATCCCGTCATCTTCAAAATACGGCAGGGAGTCCTTGATCCGCGCGTCAATCGTGCGGTGGATGGCCTGGGGCTGTTCGTGGATTTCCTTGATCATATAGTGGGCATAGCCTTCTTTTTCTGCCGCCGTCACATCCCAATCCACGGAAAGGTATGTGATTTCCTGGGGCTTCCCATTCAGATCCTGGAGGTCAATCCCGTCTTTGGTCATATGAAGGATCTGGTACTCTGGTACAATAAAGTAATTCTTTGAATAGTCGATAAATGCTGTCAAGTCGGATGCGATGAACGCGCCGTCGCCTTCGGCATAGGTGGCAACCATAGGGCTGACATTCCGGATGGCAAAGATCTCTCCCGGATGGTCGGAAAAGAGGATGCAGAATGCAAACGAGCCAACGAAAAGCGGCGTTGCTTTCTTGATACAGGCGATGGGATCGCCGTCATAGAGTTTGTTGAACAGTGCTGCAGCTACTTCTGTATCCGTTTCGGACATCAGTGTACTGGTCAGGTCATATTTACTGCATAATTCATGGTAGTTTTCGATGATGCCGTTGTGGATCAGGGATACTTTTCCGATCCGGTGGGGATGGGCATTTGCTGTGGAAACACCGCCGTGCGTTGCCCACCTGGTATGTCCGATTCCGCAGTGGGACTCGTTGTCTTTGTCACAGACAGCACGCAGGTCGTGGACCTTTCCAGCCGTCTTGCGGATGGAAACGTGGGCCTGGTCATCCCTGAAATAGGCAATGCCGGCGCTGTCATAGCCGCGGTATTCGAGCCGCGCCAGCCCGTTCAGCAGGATCTCCTGCGCCCGCCGTTTTCCGGTAAATCCGATGATTCCGCACATAATCTTTTTTCTCCTTTGATTTTCTTGCTTCGGGCGTTATATGCCCGTTTTCATGCAAATCTGCGGGCAGTATAACATTTTTTGAAAAAAAATGCAAATTGTGCTTGACATTTAAAAATATAGTGATAGAATCTCATATGAACAATTATTCAAATGAAAAACAAAAAAGGAGTGAGAAACATGCAAAACATAAGGGATCAAATGCCCGATGCCTGCCTGCTCTATGATACGGCGGAATTGTTCAAGATGTTCGGGGATTCCACCCGAATCCAGATTCTGAGCGCGCTGATGATCTGTGAGATGAGCGTGGGCGATCTGGCAGATCTTTTGGGAATGACGCAGTCCGCCGTGTCCCACCAGCTCCGGCTTCTGAAGGGCGGCAAACTGGTGGAAGCGAGGCGGCAGGGCAAGCAGATGATCTACTCTCTGGCGGATGACCATGTGAAGACAATCATTGGCCAAGGACTGGAACATGTGCAGGAGTGAAAAGAAGGGCAACGTCGGACGGAGGGAGGAACGCCGCAGAGCGGCGGATCCTCACGCAGTCACAGGAGCGGTTTCATTCGCCAGCGAGCCTGGCGAATGGAATCGCAGCAGCGAAGAAAAAAAGCGAAGGAGGAGTTTTCCCATGAAAAAGAAATTCAAATGCGAAGTGGATTGCGCGAACTGCGCAGCAAAAATGGAAGAAGCAGTGAAAAAGATCGACGGCGTGCGGGACGCATCCGTGAACTTCCTGACACAGAAGTTTATGCTGGATGCGGACGACGCGCGTTTCCGTGAGATCCTGGAGCAGGCGGTGGCGGCGATGAAGAAGGTCGAGCTTGACTGTGAAGTGGAGAGTTAGGGGGCGGTAACATGTCAAAGAAGCTGCAAAAGAGACTGTACCGCGTGATTGTGGTACTGATGGCGTTTATCCTGCTGCTCGTTGCGGAGCACAAGGGCTTTTTGGCAGTACTGGGCACGCCGGTTTGCCTTTGCCTGTATCTGGTGCCATATTTTGGGATTGCGTATGATGTACTGGTCAAGGCAGCAAAGAATATCAGGAACGGGCAGGTATTTGATGAGAATTTCCTGATGGTCGTAGCGACGGTTGCGGCATTTGCTACGGGAGAATATTCCGAGGCGCTGGCAGTTATGCTGTTCTACCAGATTGGGGAACTATTTCAGGATTACGCAGTTGGCAGGAGCCGGGCTTCGATCACGGAGATGATGTCCATTGCACCGGAATACGCGAACAAGCTATGGGATGACGGGACTGTGGAGGAAGTGGATCCGGAAGAAGTGGAACCGGGAGAATTGCTTCTCGTGAAACCGGGCGAAAAGATTCCGCTGGATGCCGTTGTGGAAGAAGGAGAATCTTTCCTGGATACTTCGGCATTAACCGGAGAAAGTGTGCCGCGGCGGGTAGTGGCAGGTGACGAAGTCATCAGCGGCTGCGTCAACGGAAGCGGGATGCTGAAGATCCGCGCCACACGAGAATATGAGGAATCCACAGTGGCCAGGATTCTGGATTTGGTAGAGAATGCCAGTACGAAGAAAGCGCGGCTGGAAAATTTCATCACGCGATTTGCGAAATACTATACGCCGGTTGTCACGATCGGGGCAGCGCTGCTTGCAGTCTGCCCGCCGCTGGTACGGATGCTGATGGGTCATGGGCCGGAGTGGGCGGAGTGGATCCATCGCGCCTGTGTGTTCCTGATTGTATCCTGCCCCTGTGCGCTGGTTATTTCCGTGCCGCTTGGCTTTTTCGGCGGGATTGGGGCAGCTTCGCGGCATGGCATTCTTGTCAAGGGCAGCAATTATCTGGAAATGATCGCGGAGATGGGAACCATCGTCTTTGATAAGACGGGTACACTGACGAAGGGCGAGTTTGCGGTGCAGCGGCTTGAACCGGCGGAAGGTGTGCCGGAAGAAAAATTGCTTGAGACAGCGGCAAGGCTGGAAGCGATCTCAAACCATCCAATTGCGCGGTCAATCCTGCAGGCATACGCGGAGCAGGTTGGGCACGCCGGTGCAGCCGCAGCCGCAGGCCAGGCATCCGCAGCCGCAGGCGGCAGCGGCCAGGACATCAGTTCAGCCGTAGCCGCAGGCGGCAGCGGCCAGGACATCAGTTCAGCCGTAGCCGCAGGCGGCAGCGGCCAGGACATCGGTTCAGCCGCAGCCGTAGGCCAGACGGCCCGCGTATCTACGGCGCTGGCATCTGTGGAAGGCTGCCGGGAAGAGGCAGGTTTTGGCATCAGTGGGAAGGATGCAGATGGCCGGCTGCTTCTGGCAGGCAATGAAGC
>CADBTO010000099.1 GCA_902797565.1 uncultured Lachnospiraceae bacterium | reverse complement strand
ATCAAACGATAGGCTTGCGGAAACGAAATGTAAAACCTCCGGGATACCCAGACAAGGTCATCCCGGAGGCTCTTTTATTCAAACAATACTTACAGCGCTTTCGCAAACTCCCTGATTTCATCCAGCTTCGCTTCAGACTTGTTCTCCGCGCCATGGGCAATAATGATGCCCGCCGACTCGATCTGGGTGTACGCGCAATATCCCTGGAACTGTGCGATTGCACCATCATAGACGCCGGGAGAACCAGAGCTGAGAAGGAGCGCCGCTTTCTTCGCGCGAACCGGCTTCCCGATACAGTATTCCCTCTGGATTGCCGCCTCAATCTGTGCTGTCATCGTAAAGTAGTAGACCGGGGATGCAAAGACGATCATATCCGCCTCCTTGAACGCCGGAAGGATTTTTTCAAAATCGTCCTTCTGAACGCAATTCCCCTCCCCCTTTGTATGACAGTACTCGCACGCCAGGCAGCCTGCGATCTTCATCCTGCCAACATGATACTCTTCCACCTCATGCCCGCCTGCCCGTGCACCTTCACAGAATGCCTGCACCATCGCGGAAGTGTTTTCCTTCCTCGGGCTTCCGTTCAATACAGCAATTTTCATCTTGTTCCTCCCTTACATACAGCGCCGCCGAAAAGAAGCCGGCAGCTCATTTCTCTTTTCTGGAAGCAAGCTTCCATTTTTCATCCAACCTTCTCCACAAAATCCGCCAGGACTTCAGATATCTTGATCTGCTGCGGGCAAACCTGTTCACAGCTCCTGCACGCAATACATGCCTGCGGTTTCTTCTCTTCGGGAAGGGCACCCAGCGCCATCGGCGCGATAAAGCCGCCCCCTGTATAAGCATGTTCATTATACAATGCCAGAAGTTCCGGGATATCCAGCCCCTGGGGACAATGGCTTGTACAATAATGGCACGCCGTGCAGGGAACTGTCCCCTTGGAGAGCATCTGGTCCGCGATGGAAAGAAGCGCTTTCCATTCCGCATCATTCAGCTTCTTGTCCTCAGCAAACGTTTCCAGATTCTTTTCCAGCTGCTCCTCATTAGACATACCGGAAAGAATCACCTTCACGGACGGGATGCTCTGCAGGAAACGGAACGCCCACGCCGGGATCTCCTCATCCGGACGGAGCGCACGCAGCTGCGCCTCATACTCCGGCTGCAGGCTCGCCAGTTTTCCTCCCCGGAGCGGCTCCATAATCCAGACCGGAATCCCCCACTTGTCCAGAAGCTCCACCTTCTCCTTCCCGTTCTGAAACGTCCAATCAATGTAGTTGATCTGCAGCTGGCAAAACTCCATATCTTTCCCATACGCATCCAGAAAGCGCTCCAGGACATCCATACCGCCATGGCAGGAGAAGCCCAGATGACGGATCCGCCCACTGCGCTTCTGTTTCATAAGATAAGAATAAATCCCATACCTTTCATCATCCAGGTATGCGTCAATATTCATCTCGCAGACATTGTGAATCAGGTAAAAATCAAAATACGATACACCCAGCTTTTCCAGCTGGCGCTCGAAAATTTCCTCCACTTTGTCCCAGTTGGACGGGTCATACCCCGGAAATTTGGTCGCCAGATAGAAATCCTCCCGCGGATACCGTGCCAAAGCCTTTCCCATAACAAGTTCGGAGTTTTCCGCATGATACCCCCATGCAGTATCATAATAGTTGATGCCGTTCTTCATTGCCTGATCCACCATACGAAGCGCGGCCGCCTCGTCGATTTTGGCATCGTCCCCGTCTATAACCGGAAGACGCATCGCCCCGAACCCCAGTGCCGAGAGGCTGATTCCTTGAAAATCCCTGTAAACCATGTTCTGTTTCTCCTTCTGTACTAATAACCTAATCTTCTGATACTCTATTACAACTTCCCTGTTTTCTCATGGATGGGGGATTTCCAGCAGATCGAGCAGCCGGACCATCGTATCCTGCCCGTCAAGGCAGGTATCGGTCAACCAACCCTTCTCTTCCTTCCATTTCGATAATCCACGATAATAAAAAAACTTTTTGGAATCCTCGATAATAAACGGAACGATCCCATGGCCAAGGCACTCTTTTAATGCAACCAGTCGACCGACCCTCCCATTTCCATCCTGGAACGGGTGGATATACTCGAAATCCGCGTGCAGCGCAATGATATCATGGATCGTGACTTCCTCTTTCGACAGATACGCCTCCAACATTTCCTGCATCCTCGCAGGGACGTCTTTCGGCTTTGCCGTTTCCCTGCCGCCCACCATATTCGCGCGCCGTTTATAGTCGCCCACCGCAAACCACGGAAGCCGCGCATCCTTCGTATCGTGCTTCAGAATAAAATGCAGCTGTTTGATCATCTCCTCATCCAGCTTTTCTTCTGCCGCATCGATCACATAATCAACCGCCCGGAAGTGGTGGACTGTTTCCAGAATATCGTCCACAGGAATCCCTTCTCCGATATCGACCGTGTCCGTTTCAAAGATCATCCTTGTCTGATCCTCTGTCAACTTGCTCCCTTCGATATGATTGGAATTGTATGCCATCCGGACCTGTAGTTCATGATAAAGTCCACCGGAAATATTCGCCGCTTTTTCCTCCCGCAGGATCTGTAAAATCAAATTCTTCGAACTTTCTCCTTCAACCCCCATCCGCTGCGCCTCCCGCCCGGATGACCCCCTT
>CADBTO010000098.1 GCA_902797565.1 uncultured Lachnospiraceae bacterium | reverse complement strand
TCCGGGTATGCTCCGGAAATTTCTTTGCCAGCAACACATCAAAACGCAAACCTGCTTCCTCTGCACTGGCCTGGAAGCAGATCTGCTGCACCTGCATCATATGCTCATCCATTACGCGCACCTTTCCCCGTCATACCCGGCTGCCCCGCCGTACTGCCCTATTTCCCAATCCGCACAGTATATTTCTTCGTCTTCGGGCTGTCTCCTGTGTGCAGCCCATACTGGTCGACAGCGGAAGCCGTAAAGACCTGGACCTGTGCTGTCCCGCCCACCTTGCTGCCTTTCGCAAACTGGCAGTTTTTGAGCGTTACGGTATTCCCGTTAATCTTCACCACTTTGCCCCAGCAGACCGCATATTTTGCCTTGGGCTTGCTCTTGAACCGGACGACGATCGTTCCGATCGCCGCGACGCCTGTTTCATGATAACGGCCCAGGATGTCGTGATAGCCAAAGCTGTGGTTCGTAGCGCCCTGGATCGAAATCGAAGCGATCTCCGGAGCCTTCGTATCCGCCGTCGCGCATTCAAAAACAGAAGACATCTTTGACGGAATCCGGAACTTCTTGCCCGTATCACGATCCGTCTGGGTCTCATATTCCTCATACTTGAACTGGTACGCAGTCGACGGCGAGAGCCCTTTGATCGTATAGCCGCCCTTTCCCATATCCTTCTTGTTCCACTTGGACGCGCCCTTTTTCCGCCAGTAGACAACGGAACCGCTCTGATCCGAGCCCGCGAAGCTGACAGAATTCTTCGTTGCTTTTTTCAATGCCATCTTTGCAAACTTCCCGGTATTTGCAACAGGCACCAGGATTTCGGTATCATCAAACTCTGCTCCGAATACATCCGATTTCGCGCTTGCTGCAATGCGCCCGATCTGTCCCTCCTGGAAGCCAGCATTCTTATTCAGCGTGACTTTGTATGTGCAGCTTACGCTCTTCTTCCCGGCAGCCAGCTTTTTCTTGGATTCCGAAACCGTCTTGCTCCCAACGTTCGTCTGGATTGTCCAGTTGAACAGTTCCGGCATCTTGCTGGTAAACGTGTTCTTCAGCGTCAGGGTATTCCCGGATACCTTCTTGATTTCAATGACCAGCTTCCCGAAATCGTTCTCCCGGACTGCCTTGACCCCGGCTTTCAGTTCTGTTGCCGCACCGGCCTTGTATGTGTCCTTGCTGCCCCGGTCCTCACGCAGATTCCCATAGGGCGCAGAAACAACATTACTGTATGGCCCTTTTTCTCCCAGGTCATTCAAAAACGCCATCCGGAAATAAAACATCTGCCCGTTCTTCGGGGAAAAGCCCGCATCCTTCAGGGCCTTCGTATCGACCTCCTGCATGATGCCATGCTTGTAGCTGTTCGAAGTCTCAATATCCTTCCAGTTCTTCTTGTCCGTAGAAACTTCAAAAGCAATTTTCTTTCCTTCGATATCCGTCCAGGTAAAATAAATATCCCCTTCATATGCGTCGAAGGTAGCCTTCAGGTCCTTCACAGCAGGCTCATCCGCCTGCCTGGAAGAGCTGCTGTCTGAACTGCTGCCCGTGCTGCTTCCGTCCGTACTGCTCCCGCCTGCGCTGCTTCCAGCCACGCTGCTTCCGTCTGCGCTGCTTCCACCCTCACTGCTTCCGTCTGCGCTGTTCCCGGCCGTACTCCCGCTGCTGCCCGCGCTGCTTCCGTCTGCGCTGTTCCCGGATGTGCTCCCGCTGCCGCCCGTGCTGCTTCCGCTCCCGCTGGTTCCTGATGTAATCATCTTGGGATTGGAATAATCCGTATCCTTCCCGTTTTCGATTTTCACCCGGAACCAGACGCCCTTCCGGATTGCAGAAAACTCACCCTGCTGCAGCTTCTGCCCATTGGACCAGCTATAGAAGGTCTTTTTTCCTACTTCCGTCCAGCTGCCATCCTTATACTCTTCCAGATACAGCGTCACGCCATTGAACGCGCTCTTGCTGTACCCGCTCACAACCAGGACCGGATCTTCCCCGAACATCTGCCAGTCCAGCTGGAAAGATGCCGTTTCAGACGCCGGCGCATCTTCTGCATATGCCACCAAAACCGGACAAAATGCCCCCGCTGAAAGCGGAGCAGTAAATGCCATCGCCGCACTCAATGCCATCGCCAGGATCCTGCCCCGGTTTGTCCGTCTTACTGCCATAGTATACCTCCTTATAATTACACAATTCCTTCCATCAACAACTTGGTGCCCATCACATCTGATGCCGCACGACAAGATATTCATCCCCATTACGAAAATAGGGGCAGCTGTTCCTGCCCCTGCCCTGACCCATCCTGCGCGCCAGATCATCTTCATCCATCGCATAGGATACCGTACAGGTATATTCCTCATATTCTTCATCATACGCATAATACGCGCATTGTTCACAATCCATCTCCATCCCTCTTCATTCCAGAAAGTCCAGCTCATCCCCTTTGTAATAAAACAGGAGCAGCAGGATGATCCCCGCCATGGAAAGCACGACATAAATATCCGCCACATTGAATACAGGGAAATCAATCAGTGAAAAATAGATGAAATCCGTAACCGTCTTTTTTGCCAGGCGGTCAATAAAATTCCCAATGGCTCCGGACAACAGGACGGTCAGGCACAGCTGCAGGGGTAAGAAACGACGGTTCTTTGGCAGCCGCATATAAACCGATAGAATCAGGATGACCAGTAACGGTGTAATAATATAGAACAGCAGTGTCTTCCCCTTCATCAGGGAAAACGCCATGCCATCATTTTCCAGAAGATGCAGGGAAAGCACACCGGATATGAGCGTCCTGTCTCCCTGCTGCAGTCCCTGGATCGCAAGACGCTTCGTAAACAGGTCAAATGCCACCAGTACCAGGAACAACAGGAATTCTAAAATCACCACTTTTTTTTCAAGTATCTTTTTTATCATAAGCCCTGACTCACCATCTCCAAAAGCTCTGCATCCGATACATCACGCTGGATGAGTGCCGTCCCGATTCCCTCCAGGAACACGAACCGGATCTTCCCGTTCGCCATCTTCTTGTCTGATTTCGTTGCAAGAAGCACATCCTCTGCAGAAAAAGAAACCCCTTCTGCTTTGATTGGAAGCTCATACCGCTGCATCACGGTACAGATCCGTCCATACTCCTCCGGTTCCAGATATCCGCGCTTCATAGATCCATATGCGGCACAGACGCTCCCGATCGCAACACAGGCTCCATGCAGCAGGCGAAAGTCCGAAAGCTTTTCCATCGCATGGCCAATCGTATGTCCAAAATTGAGGATTGCACGAATCCCCTGTTCTGTCGGATCCTCTTCCACAACCGCGCGTTTTGCCTTGCAGCTCTCCAGTACCAGCTTTGAAAGCACCTCCTGATCCAGAGAAAAGACCGCATCCGCCTGGTCCAGCAGCCAGTCAAAAAATGAACGTTCCCAAATCAGTCCGTATTTGATGACTTCCCCCATACCTGCCGAAATCTGCTCCCTGGGCAGGGTACGCAGTACCAGAAGATCCATATAAACCAACGAGGGCATATGAAACGCTCCGACCATATTTTTATACGAAGAAAAGTCCACGCCGGTCTTGCCTCCGATACTGGAATCCACCTGGGCAAGCAGCGTCGTGGGCACCTGGATGAAACGGATGCCCCGGAGGAATGTGGCAGCGGCAAACCCCGTCATATCCCCCACGACGCCTCCCCCCAGTGCCACCAGAAGGCTATTTCGATCAAAACGCCCTTCAATCAGATGCTGGTACAGCTTCTGCACCTCATCCAGCTGCTTGTGCGCTTCACCGGCAGGAAACACATAGGACGAAATCTTCTCTTCCCCATAACAGGCAGACAGTTCGTGCATGACCTGTTCCAGATAGAGCGGTGCCACATGGGAGTCCGTCACCACACAGATCCGGCCAAACGGCTTCCCATCCCGCTGTTCCACCTGCTTCAGCTCATCACCCAGCTCTGCAAACGAGCCAGTTACAACAATGTCATAGCAGAATTCCCCATCCCGCCTGACTTCTAATCGGTTATGTTTCATGCCAGAACTCCTTTTAACTTTTCCAGTATCCCATCCCAGTCCATCTGGTGCAGGGCTGCCTCCAGTTTATTTCGCAGTGCTTCCTGTTCTTCAGAAAGCGCGTATTCCTTCAAGGCGTCCAGCGTAAATTCGATACTGTCATAATCCAGATCCTGCGCGCCCTGGCGCACCGCCTCCAAAGCTTCCTGCCACTGCGCCTGCGTGATCGCATCCCCTGGCTCACCGGCTTCCGGCCTGTTTTTCAGCAGGCATTTGCGGATATCCTCACAGATCTTTTCATATAACGCCAGAAGCTGCGGGGTCTTTTCCAGGATCTTCCCCGTATCCCCGTCATTTCCAGCCTGTTCCAGTTCCTTGGACAGGCCTGAAAGAACATCCGCGCCAATGATCCGGCTGGAACTTTTGAGAGCATGCACCCTTATGGTATAACTTTCCAGATTTTGCATTTCGATTGCCGCCTCGATCTTTTCCCGTCCTGCCTCATATCCTTCCAGGAAAATTTCCAAAGCACCCTTGTATGCATCCCGGGAGCCACAATTCAGGATTCCTTCCTCAACGTCAATATCCCGGAGCAAATCAAAGTCATCGCTGCTTTCTCCGCTCCCATCGCCATATGCGTCCTCAAAATCCTCTGCAAACGCTGCCGCATCGGCATCCTGCTCCTCGACAGCCGCTTCCTTGAACGCTTCCATAAAGCTTTCTTCCGCCGTCTTCCCAATCTGGAGCTTCTCTTCCGGCAGCCGTTCCTGCAGCATCTTCTCCAGAGTCTGCGGGTCAATGGGCTTCGTCAGGTAATCCACAAAACCTGCGGCAAGATAATTCTCCCGTGCGCCGGACATCGCGTTCGCAGTCAGGCAGACCATCGGCGTATGCCGGTTTTTCCCTTCCGGATCCCCCGCAATCCGCTCGCGGGTCTCCATCCCATCCAGATCCGGCATCAGATGATCCAGGAAAATCATATCATAAACCCGTTCCCGGGCAAGCGAAATCGCTTTCCAGCCATTCTCCGCCGTATCAATCTGGATCAGGGTATTCTTGAGCAGACTGGAAAACACCATCAGATTCAGCGGTGTATCATCCACAGCCAGCACTCTTGCACTTGGCGCAGTAAAGCTCTCCTGGTATTTTTTGCGGTTTTTCAGCGCATCTTCCAGCAGCTGCTCATAATCGCCAATCCCTTTCCAGTCTTCCACGCCCTGCCGGACTTCAAACCAGAATGTGGATCCCTTCCCGTACTCGCTTTCCACCTGCAGCTCACTGCCCATCAGCTGCAGCATCCGCTGGGTAATATTCATGCCCAGTCCTGTTCCTTCGATCGAACGGTTCTTCTCTTCGTCAAACCGCTCATACGCCTGGAAGATATTGCCCAGATCTTCTTCCCTGATACCAATCCCTGTATCCGTAACACGGAACAGCAGCCCGATCGCATTCTCCTCCGGCAATGTCCGGTAGTCGACCTCGATCGTGATCCCTCCTTCCTTCGTGTACTTGACGGCATTGGTCAGGACATTCGTTGCCGCCTGCTTAACCCGGATCTCATCCCCATGCAGGCAGTTCGGCAGCGAAGGATTCACCTTCAGATCGATCGACAGCCCTTTCTCCTTTGCCCGGAGCCGCACCATATTCATCAGGTCATTGAGAAGTGAAGAAAACTGGTAGGACACCGGAACGATCTCCATCTTCCCGGCCTCCACTTTGGAAAAATCCAGGATATCATTGATCAGTCCAAGCAGCGTATTTCCCGCGGTTTTAATGTTCCCGGCATAACGGATCGTGCCCTCTTCCTCGGATTCCCGCAGAATCATCTCATCCATCCCCAGAATCGCATTGATCGGTGTACGAATCTCATGGGACATATTCGACAAAAACGCCGATTTTGCCAGCGTTTCCTGCTTCGCCTTCTCCCGCTCACGCCCCAGCGCCAGCATCAATTCCAGATCCGGGTTCTCAAGGCCAAAGAAAATCGCCATATCAATGATGACCAGACAGGTGGAACCGGAAACCACGTTCCCCACAAAGAAATCAAACGCAATGAGAAGCACCACGATCGCAAGAACACTGATAATTGCTTTCCGAAGCCGCTCATCCATCACATGGGAATATTTGATCAGGAACACCACAATGATCACCATATAATAGCATGATGCACCTACAAACAACACACGTTTCCATGCGCTTCCATTGAGAAAGATTGCAATCAGCGAAAACACCGCCAGCGGCAAATGGAACAGCTTCCGAAACAGCCCCGTCCTTTCCCGCACCAAGGAAGAGTAAATATAAAACGCCACGATTCCGAAAAATGCCAGTCCTGTGATATAGTACAATACATCACTCAGGTACACAAGCTGCCGAAGCATCACCCCCGGCTTTTCAATCTCATAATAATATCCTGCCTCAGACAGAAAGCAGACCGCGGACATGCAAAGAAGCAGGATGTACACACGGTGCCTCCTGGCTGTCTTATCATGGGTTCCACTCCAAAATGCCGCAGCAATAAAGATCAGGAAAAACAGATCCACAATCTGCTGCTTGGATACTAACAAAAAATCCCGCACTGCTGTTTCCTCCGCAGTTTTCCGGGCCCTCAGACATACCAGCGATAACTGGCACGCTTCCGCCCCTTTTTGCTCTCTCCTGCCCAGCCGTCAAAGCACAGCTTCCCTGCCCCACGGATCGAAAGCACATCCCCGGCAGAAAGTTCTTTCTTCTGACTGGTGACAGCACGCTGGTTCAAAAAGACCTTCTCTCCGGCAATCAGATCAGACGCCTTTTGCCGGGAAATATGACATACGGATGCAACAAATGCATCCAGTCGATTCGAAGCACAAAGCGCCGTTTCTTCCCGAAAGACCGGTGTATACGCGATCCCTTCCAACGGAACCACTTCCGGTAATACCGCAGTCCGCGCAACCTGCCGCAATTCCTCTGTAAAAAACGCGGCCATCCGGCTGACACAGAAAAAAAGCGGATCTTCTCCCTGTCTGCACAGAATATCCCCCACCATTTCCCGTTTTGTCCCCAAATGCATCAGTGCACCCAAGATATCCCGATGGGAAAGTTCCTGCGCATATTTCCGATTTGCAGGAACAATTCGAATTGCCGAAATAGGAAACGCCCGTTCCTCCAGGGAATATCCTTCATCCGGCAGGAACGCCGCAACCCTGCGGTCTGCACCAGCATAGCCGCCATAAAGAAAAATCGGAAGACTGCTGCCTTCCGACCTTGCCGTATCACCTGTCTGCAGGAGCACATCGCATGAACCCATATCGAGGAAATCCGAAAACATCGGAATCCCCTTCTGGGATGCACGCCTGGATAAATCCAGGAAATGCCTGCGCAGGAGCTTGTCTTCTTTTTCCATATTGCCCTAATTTCCGGACTGTACTGAAAAATCCAGACCCTCGATCAGCCCTTGCAGATCCCCGGAAATGTCAATGGACCTCGGCGTCAGCACAAAGATAAAGTTTGCCACCTTCTGCAGGTTTCCTTCCACCGCATAGCAGGCACCAGACATAAAGTCTATGATCCGCTGTGCCAGGCCCATATCAATCCCTTCCATATTCAGTATCACAGTACGGCCAGACAATATGGTATCCGTAATTTCCCGCACATCGTCAAACGATGAAGGCTTGATCACGCATACTTCCATTGCTCCTGTGCCTCCTTGTGTCGTTGGCATAACAGCCCTCCTTGGCCCTCGCATTGGGGTTATCTTACTGGTTCCACCTGTCCGGGGCATCGCGGCCACACCGCCTGTATGTGCCGGCGCTGCTGCTGCCCGGACTTCCGCCTTTTTGGGTGCAGGCTTTTCCTCTTCTTCATAGTCGTCGTCAAAGAAATCCCCTTCGATATCATCATCGAGGTTCATCTTCTCCAGCATCTTATCAAAAATTCCCATAAATCCTCCCTTGCCAGGAACTTAAAAACTTTCCGTCATACATATACGCGTTCCCCGAAGATCCCGGTACCAACCCTGACCATCGTGGCACCTTCTTCAATGGCAATCTCATAATCATTCGTCATACCCATGGATAACGTATCCATACTGACATTATCATAATTTTTCCCTGCAATGTCAACAGAAAGCTGCTTCATTGCACGAAAAATTTCACGATTTTCTTCCGGATTGGATACAAATGGTGCTACTGTCATAAGGCCCTGGATCTTTACCCCATCCAACGGAAGGATCTCTTCCACAAGTTCCGCCGCTTCCTCAGGCCGGACACCGAACTTGCTCTCTTCCCCTGCCGCGTTGATTTCCAGCAGCACAGGAATCCTGATGTTCCTTTTTTTTGCATGGATGTTGATCTCCTCTGCCAGCCGGTAACTGTCTACCGAATGAATGAGGCTGACCCTGCCTGCGATATACTTGACTTTATTCCTCTGAAGATGCCCGATCAGATGCCACTGGATATCCGCCGGCAGCTGGCCAATCTTCTGATCCAGTTCCTGCACCTTGTTTTCCCCGAACTGCCTGATTCCGGCCGCATATGCTTTCTGTATGTCAGACACCGGCTTCGTCTTGCTGACTGCAATCAGGGTTACGTCTTCCCTCCTGCGCCCGCTCCGCTGGCAGGCCATGCGGATTTTTTCCTCTACAAGCTGTAGATTTTCTGTAATCATAAGATATCGTCCTCCTCCACTTCCTCCGCCTTTAGTACAATATGGTCATAAAGCTTCAAATCAGTTGTGCGTAGTGGTGTAATAATACTGTACTCCTCATTCTGGAACAGGATATCTACTGCCTTAAACTGGGCATACCCCTTGTTTACATTATACACGCCGGGGATTTTATCCTTGGTTCCTGCAAGCATCAGTTCGCCGGAAGAATCCTGTTTTTTGATGACAGAAGAATCGGAAAGCCCGTTTCCCTGGATCCAGACAAAAGATTCATTCTCCCGATAGATCGACACTGAACAGAAGACGTCCCCCTTCTCTCCGGAAACAATGACGCCCCGCGTATTCCCATTCCCTTCCGTCAGATAATCCTTGCTGATCTTGTAAAAGGGCCGGCTGACAATCGAAGTATTCGGGACTTTCAGTCCGTTGTTTTCTTCAAGAATCAGGTCTATCCCGATATAGCGGCTGTTTGCATAGCGTTCCATCGAGTCGTCCAGCGACAGTTCCAGATACGTTTTCCCTGCTTTTTTTTTCAGCTCACAGGTCGCCCAGGTCTTTGCCCCGTCCTCCGTGAAACGGATCTGGATGGTCTGCACCTTCCTCAGGCGCTTCACCATATCGTCTTCAAGCGGTGCCACAAGATTCCAGTCGTCACTTGTAATCAGCTTGTACGCCGGACTGCCTGCCTTCACCTCTTCCGTTGTTCGGAGATTCTTGTACGTCAGTTTCTTGGAATCAAATGAGTCCGCTTTATAATTTGAAAGATCCGTCCCTTCCAGGCCATCCGTCGAAAGAACCAAAAGGCCCGGCTCGCTTGCGTAGACATCCTTGAACGTTCCTGCCTCGCTTGCTTCCTGGATATCCTCAGACAATTTCGCTGCTGCTTCCCGGCTGTATACCTGCTGGATGGTTTCCGACAGGTTCGCCTTGAAGCTGTATACATGGCCGAACTCCTGGCTGTCATAGCTTCCAGCAAAAGAAGAGATTTCAGACACAAGCGTCTTTTTCTCTTCTTCCGAGAGATCCGTGACCGCCCCGTCCTTTTTGGAAAGCTTCCGTGCAATGCCGCCGCTTTGATCCAGGCTGTAGATCAGCGTCCGGACGCCAACCCTGCTTCCATTCCTGGCGTAATAATACAGGAAACCGCTTTCCTCTGTTTCTATCAGAACCTCCTTCCGGAGCGCAAGCGCCGTCAGGTGGTCATTGGATACGATACTTCCCTGCTTGACCTCCGTAATGGACACATTGCGTGCTGTAATATAGGAAAAGATATGGAAGGCAACATAGATCGAAATAAAGACGACGACCACTAAACCGATGGAAATATCCGGTACCCGCTGGAACCTGACGATCTTGTTTTTTTCTTTTTTTCCCATTCTTCAATCTGAAAAAAGGGGGACGATCATAGCGCCCCCCCTGCTCCGTCTCAAACCAATCAATCAAGCAAGCTTTGCTTTTGCTGCCTCACACAGCTTCTCAAAACCAGCTGCATCAGAAACTGCCATATCCGCCAGCACCTTCCTGTCCAGCTGGGAACCAGCGAGCTTCAGCCCATACATAAAACGGGAATAGGACAATCCGTTCATCCTGGCTGCCGCATTGATCCTGGCAATCCACAGTCTGCGGAACTGGCGTTTTCTCTGCTTCCTGCCTGCATAACTCGAAGCGAGTGCCCGCATCACGGACTGCTTCGCAACCCGGTACTGCTTCGAACGTGCTCCGCGATAGCCCTTCGCAAGCTTCAGGACTTTGTTATGTCTTCTTCTGGCGTTCAAGCCGCCTTTAATCCTTGCCATATCTATATCCTCCTATGTTAGAACTCCTTTGTGCGCTTATAATACCTCGATACTGATGTTACATTATCCGGCTTTGCCGGAGAATGTAACATCTCCTGTGGCAGGATATGGTTTTTCGCTTCGCTCGAACCATATCCTCGCCCGACGACGAACGCGCAGTCGGAGTTTTTTTGTGAGAACTCCTTTGTGCGCTTATAAATACAGGAGTTTTTTGGAAATTACGTTTGCCAGCCAATCCGCCTTACAGATACGGCAGAATCCTCTTCATGTTCGGCTCGTTTGTCTTATCTGTCATCGCAGACTGGCGCAGATTTCTCTTCCGTTTTGTTGTCTTCTTGGTCAGGATATGGCTCCTGTACGCCTTATTCCTCTTGAGTTTTCCTGTCCCGGTCTTTGAAAAACGCTTCGCAGCGGATCTCTTTGTCTTCATCTTAGGCATAGCCGTATACCTCCTCATTCCGTGCTTCGGAACATCTTGTTCCTTCGATCTATTTCTTCTCCGTCAAAACCATGCTGATACTCCTGCCCTCCTGCTTGGAAGGTTTTTCCACCACAGCAACATCGGCAAGTGCCTCCGCGATATCGTCAAGGATATGGCGGCTGGTGGACATATGTGCCATTTCCCGCCCCCGGAAGCGCAGGGTGATCTTGACCTTGTTCCCTTTCCCCAGGAACTTCCGTGCTGCTGAAAGCTTGGTATTCAGGTCATTCGTATCAATGTTTGGAGAAAGTCGGATCTCCTTCAATTCAACGATTTTCTGCTTCTTCTTCGCTTCCTTCTCCTTCCGGGCAAGCTCATAACGATACTTCCCGTAGTCGATGATCTTGCAGACCGGCGGTTTCGCACCCGGAGCGACCAAAACGAGATCAAGATCCGCATCCCTTGCTTTCAGCTGGGCGTCCCTTGCGGACATGATTCCTAACTGTTCTCCTCCCGGTCCGATCAGCCGGACCTCCCTGGCACGAATCTTTTCGTTGATCAATAACTCGC
>CADBTO010000097.1 GCA_902797565.1 uncultured Lachnospiraceae bacterium | reverse complement strand
GTTTGAAACAAAACAAGCTGCAGATTTGGATCATTTCCGCATCTGCAGCTTATCTATTCAAATTCCTATTCGATTGTTAAGCTTCCTGGGTGTTGCTCAAAAGACACACCGTTTCCACGCCCCTTGCTGCCGGGAACATATCGATGCAGCACATCCGCACCGGCTCGTAGCCTGCTGACTGGAACACCGGCAGGTCGCGGGCAAGGCTTTGCGCTTTGCAGGCAATGTAGAGGATATGCGGGACGCCAAAATCCAGGATCTTGGGCAGGGCTTTGGGATGGATGCCGTCGCGGGGCGGATCCAGAATGATGAAAGACGGCTTCTCAGGGATTTCGTCGATCGCCTTCAGCACGTCACCGGCATGGAAGACACAGTTTTTGATTCCGTTTTCCGATGCATTCTCTCGCGCAGCTGCCACTGCCTCTTCGACGATCTCCACGCCATAGACTTTTTCTGCCGCCGGGGAGAGAATCTGTGCGATTGTACCAGTACCGCTATACAGATCAAAGAGCACCTTCCCGACACTGCCTGCACCATCCGCAGATTGCAGCACATACTCCCGCGCCTTCTGGTACAGAACGGCTGCGCCCGCTGAATTGGTCTGGAAAAAAGAAAACGGAGAAATCTTGAAACGAAGGCCTAGGAGTTCTTCATAAAAATATCCGTTTCCGTGCAGAACCTGTGTTCCCTGGTCTTCCACCACATCTGAAATCCGGTCATTCCTGGTATGAAGAATCCCCGCCAAGCTTCCGGAAAGATCCAGAGAAAGCAGCTTCTGTTTCCAGCCTTCCAGAAGGATTTCCTCCGGTTCCGGAAGCAAACTGCCGGAAGATGTGTCTCCTTCTGGCTGCATAGCTCCGGAAGCAGAAGCCGTCACAAGATCCACCAAAATCTCTCCGGTAAAGGCTGCCTTGCGCAGAAGCAGATGGCGCAGATATCCTTCGTGTGTCCGCTTGTGGAAATAGGAAATCTTCTTTTCGCGGAAATACGCGAGCGTCGCTGCCAGAATCCGGCGCATATCTTCGTCGATGATCTGGCAGTGTTCTACTGTAATAATATCATAAAAGCTTCCTCTGGCATGCAGGCCAAGCTCCAATGGGCCATCTTTTTCTGCATCTCCGAATGAAAACTCCATCTTATTCCTGTATCCTAATACTCTGGGGCTCTCCAGAATCCCCTCGAAGACCTCGTCAAACTGTTTCTCATACAATTCCTGCAGAATCGGCTCGAACAGCTGCCGAACCTGTACCGCTTTCAGCCCCAGCTGGTCTGCATAGGACAGCATCCGGTAGGAACAGCCTCCGCACTGTTCAAAATGCGGGCAATCCGGGGCAATCTGCTCCCCTGCTTCTGCAATCAGGCGTTCCAGTTCCCGGCGCGCCGCCTCTTTGTTCTTTTGTTTTTTTCGATTCTTTCCCATGTTTCCACTCCTCTGCTATCATGTGCAGCCCGTCCGGGACGCGTTCCCTGTGTTCCCGCAAGCGGGCGCATCCCGTCGCATAGAAAAAAGCAGGGGCTTTTGCCACCCCTGCTCGTCCTTTTTTCAAAAACGAACGTTACTCGTCCTTCTTCTCTTCTTCCTTTGCAGGCTCCGCTGCCTTCACCTCTTCCTTTGCCTCTTCCTTCAGCTCCACGTCGTCATCATCCTCATCATCGAAGAGGTCGTCATCATCATCAAACGCATCATCAAAATCATCATCGAACTCATCCTCATAGTCCGGTGTGAAGTAACGGTACAATGCGTATCCCAGACCGCAAAGCACCCCGCAGATCCCCACGACAACAAGGATCGTCTTGAACAGCTTTTCGAAATTTTTCATACTCTTCTTCCTTTCGTCTTCTTTGATTTGTTGCTTTATCAACTGCATCTGCTTTCTGGAATAAGCCGATGCCACTCTCCCGGCATTTCCTGCCACCCGCTTCAAGCGAGACGCATCCACGCTCGCAATCGCAGTTGACACGGCGTCCGTCATCGCATCTACAGATGACCGCATAGATGCGCGCAGATAGTCGGCAAGATCTTCCTTGGTCAATAGTTCCGGAAACCGTTCCCTAATGTCCATCAAAATCTCCTTTTCGTATCGTTCATTTACTACTATTACCAAACCATCAAGGATTATAACAAAAAACGCGCGTCAATTCAAGAAGAAAATGAACATTTTCACTAAATTTTTTCCAGTTTCGCAAAAGAAGCAAACATCCGTTTCTTTCCCGCATCATCAAATTCCACAGACACTTCGTAATCCCTGCCGCCATCCGTGATCGCAGACACCACGCCCTGCCCGTATTTTGCATGCTCGACACGGTCTCCCACGCCATAAGAAAGCTCCTGCTTCTCGATCTTCGTCCCGGCGTTCATATTCTGGAGTTTTTTCTGATAGGAAGCTGCTGCAGTTTCTCCCGGCCGATAAAACTTCTTTTTCTTCCTGCCGGCAGCTGCATCCTGGGGCTGCTGCTGCTGTTCCTCCTGACGTTTTTTCCGCTCCTCTTCCAGCGAGCCATCCAGCAGTTCATCCGGTATCTCTTTGATAAACCGGCTGAGCCTGGTGCGCCGCTGTTCACCATTCACCATCCGAATCCTGGAGCGGGTCAATGTCAGCGTCTTCATCGCGCGTGTCATAGCGACATAGCACAGCCGTCTTTCCTCTTCCAGCTCCTCATCCGTTTCTGCGGTGATCGATGGATAACTCGGAAACAGCCCGTCTTCAAACCCGGTTACATAAACATGCGGGAACTCCAGACCCTTCGCAGAGTGCATCGTCATCAGCAGTACCACATCTTCATCCGGGGATGTCCGGTCAATATCCGCGATCAGCGCCACTTCTTCCAGAAATTCCAATAAATGTCCCGGTTCGTGCACCTGGTCAAACTCTGCTGCCTTGCTCAGAAATTCGTTCAGGTTCTCAATCCGAGCTCTCGAATTGTCTGATTTTTCTGCTTCCAATGCCTCCCGATATCCCGTCTGTTCCACAACATGTTCCAGCAGTTCCTTCACCGGAATGGTCTTGGCCTCTTCTTTGAACGTCTCCATCATCGTTATGAAGTCCGCAATCTTTGCGGAAGACCTGCCAAACACGCCTGCACCGCCGCCCCACTTCAATGCCTCATAATAAGAGATGCCATTATCCTGTGCGTACTGGCTGATCTTCGCCTCGGTCGTTGGCCCGATCCCCCGCTTCGGCACGTTCAGGATTCGGCGGATGGAAATATCATCCTTGTGATTCCCAATCACACGCAAATACGACAGGATATCCTTGATCTCACGCCGCTGGTAGAAATTCAGCCCGCCCACAATGCGGTACGGCACGTTCTCCATGAGGAATTTCTCTTCCAGAATCCGCGATTGTGCATTCGTACGATAGAGCACTGCAAAATGGCTGTATGGCTCATTCAAAATCTGGTGTTTCCGTTCCACATCTGTCGCCACAAATTCCGCTTCGCCATAGGCGGATTCAATCTGTTTGAACCGAACCTGCTTCCCTTCATCGTTTTCCGTCCAGAGCGTCTTGTCTTTCCTGCCCTGGTTCAGCTTGATCATCGCATTCGCGACCGCCAGAATCTTCTGCGTGGAACGGTAATTCTGTTCCAGTTTGATCACCTTGGTATTCGGAAAATTCTGTTCGAAATTCAGGATATTATAGATATTCGCACCCCGGAACCGATAGATTGACTGGTCATCATCCCCCACCACGCACAGATTCCCACTTCCAGAAGCCAGTAACTTGACCAGTTCGAACTGTGCCGTATTCGTATCCTGGTACTCATCAACCATGACATATTGCAGCTTCCGCTGGTAATACGCAAGGGCCTCCTCGTCCTTCCGCAGCAGTTCCACCGTTTTCAGGATCAGGTCGTCAAAATCCATCGCGTCCGATTCCTTCAGCCTTGCCTGATAGGCTCGATAGGCCTTGGCACACATCTTGTCATCATCGGATTTTCCGCCGGAAGCCGTCCAGCCCGGGAACGCTTCTTCATCCACAAGTTCATTTTTTGCCGCGGAGATAATGTTCAGAAAATATTTCTCACGGTATTTCTTCTGATCCACATTCAGGCCTTTGAGGACCTCCCGCATCGCCGCCTTGGAATCTTCCGTGTCATAGATGGTGAAATGGTTATCATAGCCAATATGGTCTCCGAAACGTCGAAGGATCCGGACACAGGCAGAATGGAAGGTCGAAACCCAGACCCCGTCACTCTCGACTTCGCTCATATTCTCAATTCTGCTTCTCATTTCCCCTGCTGCCTTGTTTGTAAAGGTGATGGCCATAATGTTCCAGGGGTTTACGTCACATTCTTCAATCAGGTAGCAGATCCGGTGTACGAGTACACGCGTTTTCCCGCTGCCTGCACCAGCAAGGATCAGAACCGGGCCTTCCGTCGTCCGGACACCCAGAAGCTGCTGCTCATTCAAAATTTCTTCATAGTTCATTATTTAAGAACTCCTTTGTGTGCGCACAGTCGGAGCTTGGTTTCAGAACTCCTTTGTGTGCGCATCTTGTTCCGGCACCGCGGCTGCACGAGGATTCGGCTCGATGCGCCCAATCCCAGATTTTTTACAAAATCGTCACACCTTTTTGCTTTGCGTACGCCACCTCTTCCTCCGGCCAGATGGACACCTGTACCTCTCCGATATGGCACTTGCGCAGGAAGAACATACAGATCCGGGACTGGCCGATGCCGCCGCCAATCGTATACGGCAGGCGCTGTTCCAGAATCCCTTTCTGGAACGGCAGATCCTCGCGGTCCAGGCAGCCGGCCTTTTCAAGCTGCGTATGCAGGGACGTTTCATCCACACGGATTCCCATGGAAGAAAGCTCGAGCGCCATGTCCAGAAGCGGATAATACACGATGATATCCCCGTTCAGCTGCCAGTCATCATAATCCGGCGCCCTGCCGTCGTGCTTCTCTCCATTCGAAAGAATGTCCCCGATCTGGCTGATAAAGACCGCACCCTTTTCCTTTGTAATCGCCCGCTCCCGCTCCTTCACAGGAAGATCCGGATAACGATCCAGCAGTTCCTGGGACGAAATAAAGAATATCTCCTCCGGGAGGATACATTCGATATAGCCATACCGGTTGCTCATATATTTTTCTGTCAGACGCAGTGCCTCGTATACGCTCCGAACCGTTTTCTGCAGCGTTTCCTGCGTCCGCGTCTCCTTCGTGATAATCTTCTCCCAGTCCCACTGGTCTACATAAATCGAATGGATATTGTCCGTATCCTCATCCCGGCGGATTGCGTTCATATCCGCATACAGCCCCTCGCCAACCTTGAATTCGTATCGACCGAGCGCCATCCGCTTCCACTTTGCAAGCGAGTGGACGATCTCCACTTCCTTCCCGTCCTGCTCCTTGATTCCAAAAGAAACCGGGCGCTCCACGCCGTTAAGGTTGTCATTCAGCCCGCTCTCCGGCTCCACAAACAGCGGTGCCGATACACGGCGCAGATTGAGTTCTGCCATCAGCTGGGTCTGGAAGAAATCCTTCACGCGTTTGATTGCGATCTGGGTTTCTTTGAGGTTCAAAGCCGGCGTATAGCCATCCGGTATCACAATTTTGCTCATTGTTGGTTCCTCTTTTTCTTTTTCTATTTCGTTTTCTATTTCGTTTTTTACTGATGCCTACAGCTCACAGGTTCCTACAGTCCTGGGGAAGGGAATCACATCGCGGATATTCGTCATCCCGGTCAGGTACATCACGCAGCGCTCAAATCCAAGCCCGAAGCCTGCGTGCCTTGCACTGCCATATTTCCGCAAATCCAGATAGAAGGCATAATCCGATTCGCGCATACCCAGTTCTTTAATGCGCTGGGACAGCAGATTAAAGTCGTCCTCCCTCTGGCTGCCGCCGATGATTTCCCCAATCCCCGGAACCAGGCAGTCCATAGCCGCAACCGTTTTTCCGTCCGGATTTAATTTCATATAAAACGCTTTGATTTCTTTCGGATAATCCGTCACAAACACCGGGCGTTTGAAGATTTCTTCCGTCAGATACCGCTCGTGCTCTGTCTGCAGATCGCAGCCCCATTCCACTTTGTAGTCAAAGCGGTCATTGTGCTTCTTCAGTTCTTCCACCGCATCGGTATAAGTAATCCTGCCAAAATCAGAATGCAGTACATGATTCAACCGGTCAAGCAGCCCTTTGTCCACGAAGGAGTTGAAGAACTCCATCTCTGCCGGAGCCTGTTCCAGGACATACGCGATGATAAACTTCAGCATATCCTCTGCAACTTCCATATCATCTTCAAGATCTGCAAACGCAATCTCCGGCTCAATCATCCAGAACTCTGCCGCATGGCGGGTGGTATTGGAATTTTCCGCACGGAAGGTCGGCCCAAAGGTATAAATATTCTTGAACGCCATCGCATACGTTTCTCCGTTCAGCTGCCCGGAGACGGTCAGGTTCGCACTCTTCCCGAAGAAGTCCTGGCTATAGTCCACGGCTCCGTCTTCTGTCCGGGGCACCTCTGCAAGCGGCAGTGTCGTCACGGAGAACATTTCACCCGCCCCCTCTGCGTCGCTCGCCGTAATGATCGGCGTATGGACATAGACGAAATCCCGTTC
>CADBTO010000096.1 GCA_902797565.1 uncultured Lachnospiraceae bacterium | reverse complement strand
TCCAAGAAAGATTCCATACCACCGCCATTTATTATAAAAACATTTGATTTATAAAGCCGTTTCAAATCTTCAGGTGTAGGTTCGTAGTCATGCAAGCAGCCTGCCTGATTTTCGGAAAGCCGGAGAAGCTGTATTCCCGAAATGTCCTGCAGCAGTTCCTGCGCCGCCAGATACACCGGCTGGAACGAAGCAACCGCGAGTGCCTGCCCCTGCGCCTCCCGGCGCTTGCCATTCCCGGCAGCCAGACTTACGCCAACCCCAATCAGAAGAATCACCCCCAACATCAGCAAAAGGACAACCCATTTCTTTTTCATGATTTAAGAACTCCTTGGTGCGCTTTTCCGCACCTCGTTTCTGCGATTCCTCTTCGCAGCCCTGCTGCTCAGAGAAAACGCTCCTGCGGCAGGGTCCGAACCCTCGCTTTGCTCGGGGTCGCACCCTTGCCCGACGACATTCGCGCATTTACCCCTCATTCTCCACAACCTGCAGCATCAGATCCAGGACATCCTCCCGCCCCTGCTTGCCTAAAGCAGACACCGGCAGCAGGATGTCCTCATCGGACAGCTGCAGGACCTCCCCAATCCGATCCAGTTTCTCGGAAAGCTGACTCCGGTTCACCTTGTCGCATTTTGTGGCAAGGACGATGGGCTGCAGTTCCAGATACCGGATCCAATCCAGCATCTGCCGGTCCTGCTCAGACGGATCATGCCGGATATCCACAAGCAGGAATACCGCACGCAGCATCTCCGACGTGGTCAGATACCGTTCCACCAGATCCCCCCACTTTTCCATCTCCTTCTGTCCTGCCCTGGCATAGCCATAACCAGGGATATCCACCAGATAGATCTGCCGGTTCACATTATAATAATTGATCGTCTGGGTCTTCCCCGGCTGGGACGAGGTGTGCGCCAGCCCCTTCCTGCCCAGCAGGAAATTGATCAGCGTAGACTTTCCTGCATTGGACCGGCCCGCAAATGCCACCTCCGGAAGCTGGTTCTCCGGCAGTGTGCTGGTGATCCCGCAGACCGTTTCCAACTCTGCATATTGAATCTGCATCACTCAAAACTCCTTGATCTTCTATACTCTGTCTTCTATGCCCGATCTTCTTCGCACGAACCTTCCTTGCGCAACCCGTTACAATCGAGCAGGGGGAGGATGAATATCCTCCCTGCTCGCCGCGCGGGGTGCGCCCGGCCATGCCGGGAACCTTCCTTGCGCACCCCGTCGCATAAAAAGAGAAAGGGGGAGCGGTTTCATTCCCGCACCCCCCATGTTTTACGCAATCTCCTTAAGCCCGTCCCCCGGAAGGATCTGTGTCTGGCCCTTGCTGCCGCTTCCACCCTTCCCGGAAGCCTTGTCTACCAGCAGAAGGTTTTCATCCACCTTCTCCTTGGTTATGACAAGTCGACTGATACTATCATCCGAAGGAATCTGGTACATATCATCCATCATGACATTTTCCATAATGGCACGCAGTCCGCGGGCACCAGTCTTCCGCTCCAATGATTTCCGCGCGATCTCCCGGATCGCCTCCTCTTCAAAGACCAATTCCACACCATCCAGCCTGAACAGTGCCTGGTATTGCTTCACAAGGCTGTTCTTCGGCTCTGTCAGGATCCGCACCAGGTCCTCCTCTGTCAGAAGTTCCAAGGACACGTTGATCGGAACCCGGCCTATAAACTCCGGAATCAGCCCGTATTTGATGAAATCCTGCGGCAGTGCCTGTTTGAACAGCTCACTGACCCCCTTATCCACATTCTCCATCTCGGATTCTTTCGTATCAAACCCAATCCGTTTCGTATCCAGCCTGGATTCGATGATCTTGTCCAGCCCTTCAAACGCGCCGCCGCAGATAAACAGGATATTTGTCGTGTCAATGTCTATCAGCTCCTGCTGCGGATGTTTCCTGCCGCCCTGGGGCGGTACAGAAGCCTCCGTCCCTTCCAGCATCTTCAGGAGCGCCTGCTGCACCCCTTCTCCAGACACATCCCGGGTAATCGAAACGTTTTCAGACTTTTTCGTAATCTTGTCAATCTCGTCAATATAAACAATCCCCAGTTCCGCCTTCTCCACATTGAAGTCCGCCGCTGTAATCAATTTCAGAAGGATATTCTCCACATCCTCCCCCACATACCCGGCTTCCGTCAGGGTCGTTGCATCTGCGATCGCAAAAGGCACACCCAGCACCCTTGCCAGCGTCTGTGCCAGCAGGGTCTTCCCGGAACCGGTCGGCCCAAGCATGAGGACATTGCTCTTCTGCAGCTCAACATCCACCTCTTCCTTGGAAAGAATCCGCTTATAGTGGTTATAGACCGCTACTGAGAGTACCTTCTTCGCCTCTTCCTGCCCAATGACATATTCATCCAGGAAACGCTTCATCTCCGCAGGGCGGATCAGGTTGATCCCCTCCAGAGGATCCTCTTCATCTGCGCCTTCCGCCCCCTGCTCATCGGGGAAAAACCCTTCCTGTCCGCCGAATGCAGAGAATCCCCCGAACAGGCCGCCGCTTTGCATCTCCTCACCAGTACTCTGGTACGGATCGCCATAACCGCCCCGGCGTCTCCCGTAGTAGCCATCCCCCAGCTCGTCGTCCAGGATCTCCTCGCACATCTCCACGCAGCCGTCACAGATATAGATGCCGCTTGGCCCTTCAATCAGCTTCGCCACCGCATTCGGCGACTTCCCGCAAAATGAGCAGAAGGCCCCGCGCCGCTTTCCAAAAATCTTCTTCGCCATTTCTCCTCCAGATATGACCGTAACGAAACGCCCTTAATCCGCACGGTTTGTGATGATCCGGTCGATCAACCCATACTCCAATGCTTCCTGGGCGCTCAGATAATGGTCACGCTCCGTATCTTCCGCCACCTGCTCAAACGGCTTGCCCGTATTTTCCGCAAGGATCTCATTCAGACGCTTTTTAGTCTTCAGGATGTTTTCCGCCGCAATCTCGATCTCCGTCGCCTGCCCTCTGGCACCACCGGAAGGCTGATGGATCATGATCTCCGCATTGGGAAGTGCCAGCCGTTTTCCTTTCGTACCCCCTGCCAGCAGGAATGCACCCATCGAAGCCGCCAGCCCCACACAGATCGTGGACACATCGCACTTGATGTAACGCATCGTGTCATAAATCGCAAACCCCGCCGTTACCATACCGCCCGGAGAGTTGATATACAAATGGATGTCTTTGGACGGATCCTCAGACTCCAGGAAAAGGAGCTGTGCCACTGTCAGGCTTGCTGTCGTCTCATTGACCTCTTCCCCCAGGAAGATGATGCGATCCTTGAGCAGCCTGGAATAAATATCATACGAACGCTCTCCCCTGGAGTTCTGCTCGATGACATAAGGTATCGTAGCCATTTACTCTTCTC